>NZ_JBHVRT010000005.1:239284-300834 GCF_042885555.1 Kitasatospora sp. NPDC058048
GTGGTGCCCCGAGCCCCTCGGAGCACCACCACGCCCCCACTGTCCCCAGGGCCCTCCCCCATCACGTACCGTGTTCGGACCACCACAGGTTTGGGTACGTACCTCGGCGCGCCCGACGGCCGGGCGCCCACCGAGCAGGAGACCCAGCGGCCCATGGATCACAACCGCATCCCCCCGACCGTGCGCAAGACCTACGGCACCGATGATCTGGCCAAAGTCGCCAGTTTCGCCGGAGGCTTCATCAATTTCGGTTACTGGCAAGGGATCGACCTCGCCGCCCCGACCACCGAGGACCGGGTGCGCAGCCAGGAGCAGCTCTACCGGCGGGCGTTGCGGGAGTTCCCCGAGCCGCGCGAACGGCTGCGGCTGGCGGAGGTGGGCTGCGGGCGCGGGCTGGGCTCGGCGCTGGCACTGCGGGAGTTCCGCTTCGCGGGGGTGACGGGGGTGGACATCCACCCGGACCAGATCGAGCGGGCCCGTGCCGTCAACGCGAGAGCCCTGGCGACGTACCCCGATCGGCTGGCGTACACCCTCGGATCGGCGGACGAACTCCCCTTCTCCGACGGCTATCTGGACGGCGTCTTCTCCGCCGAGGCGGCCCAGCACTTCCGCGAGCTGACCGGCTTCGCCCGTGAGTCGGCCCGCGTGCTGCGCCCAGGCGGCCGGCTCGTCGTGACCACCTTCTTCACCGCCCCGGGCGCCGACATCGCCGAACGCCTCAAGATCCTCCTCGCCAGCTTCGCCGACGGCCTCGACGTCGCCCACCCCCTCGACGACTTCACCGCCGCCCTCACCCGCTCCGGCTTCACCGACATCACCACGGAGTCCATCGGCGCCGAGGTCTGGCCCGGCTTCGACCGCTACCTCGTCGACGTCGTCCCCACCGCCCACTGGTCCCGCAACTTCCTCACCGCCTGGCGCGACGGCCTCGTCGACTACCACGTCGTCACCGCCATCCGCATCTGATCCGCCGCCCGGCGCCGCGACACCCGACCCGACCGGCCCGGGCACCGCCCACCGAACCGACCCGAGCACCGAACCGGCCCGAGCACCGCCCGGTGCCCACCGGCCGCCGGATCCCGGCCGTGCAGGCCCGGCACAACGGTGGGCGCTGACGGTCAAGCCCACCGGCGCCGTCGGCACTAGCGTTCCCGGGGCAGGGAGCGAGGGGCTCTCCCGGGACCGCCCGACGACGTCGACCGCCCCCGTACCGTCGCGTCGTCGGGCCTCCCGACAGGGTGCGACGAGGCGGACAGGTGGTACGTCGATGACCGGGACCGACGACGGACGGGCCGGCGACGGCGGACAGGTCGGCGACGGCGGAGAGACCGGCGAGGCCGGCGGTTCGGCCTGGTCGCCGCTGCGCCGACGGGTCTTCCGCGACCTCTGGCTGGCCCAGTTCACCTCGAACGTCGGCAGCTGGATGCAGACCGTCGGCGCCCAGTGGCTGCTGGTCGGGCACGGCGCGGCCCAGGTGTCCCTGGTCCAGCTCGCGGCGGGCCTGCCGGTGCTCTTCCTCGCCCTGCCCGCCGGCGTCCTCGCGGACCTCGTGGACCGGCGCCGCCTGCTGCTGGCCATGCAGGCCGCCATGGCGCTGGTGGCCGCCGCACTGGCCGTGCTGGCCTTCACCGGACGGCTCGGGCCCTGGACGCTGCTGGCGCTCACCTTCCTCCTGGGCTGCGGGAACGCGCTCAACGGCCCGGCCTGGCAGGCGGTGCAGCCCTCGCTCGTCCCCCGGGACGAGTTGCGGCAGGCCGCGGCGCTGGGCGCGGTGAACCTGAACCTGGCGCGCGCCGTCGGCCCTGCCCTGGGCGGGCTCCTCATCGCCGTCCTCGGCGTCGGCTGGACCTTCGCCGTCAACGCCGCGTCCTTCCTCGCGATCCTGGCCGTGCTGGCGACGTGGCGCCCCGGTACCCCGGCGCGGGTGCCGCGGCCGGGCCAGGAGCGCGAGCACCTGATCGCGGCCCTGCGGGCCGGCGGCCGGTACGTCCGCAGCGCACCCCGGATCCGCCGGATCCTGCTGCGCAGCGCCCTGTTCGTCCCCGGCGCCTCCGCCCTGTGGACGCTGCTGCCGGTGTCCGCGCACCAGTCCCTCGGTCTCGGTGCGGCCGGGTACGGCCTCCTCCTGGGGGCCGTCGGGCTGGGGGCGGTCGCGGGCGCGGCGGCGCTGCCCGCGCTCTCGCGACAGGTCGGCGGCAACGGCGCGCTGGCCCTCGCCGGGGCCGTCTTCGCGGGCGCGCTGGTGACCCTGGCCGTCGGCGCGGGCGTGCCGGTCGCCTTCCTCGCCCTGGTCCTGGCGGGAGCGGCGTGGATCACGGCGCTGTCCACCTTGAACGCGGGCCTGCAGGTCGCCCTGCCGGCGTGGGTGCGGGCCCGGGCCTCGGCCTTCTACCTGCTCGTCTTCCAGGGCGGCAGCGCCCTCGGCGCGCTGTGCTGGGGACAGGTGGCCCAACACGCCGGTGTGTCGGCGGCGATGCTCCTGGCGGCCCTGGTTCTGCTCGGCGGGGTGCTCTCGTTGCGACGGCTGCCCCTGCCGGGCGGCCGGACCGACCCGACGCTCTCCGAGGCATGGCCCGAGCCCCGGCTGACCGTCGAGCCGGCGCCGCAGGACGGGCCGGTCCTGGTGACCGTGACCTACCGGGTGCGCGCCGAGCGGGCTCCGGCGTTCGTCACGGCGATGCGCAAGGTGGAGTCCTCCCGGCGCCGGACGGGTGCGGTCAGCTGGGGCCTGTACCGGGACGCCGCCCGGCCGGAGCAGTTCGTCGAGACGTTCACCGTGACGTCGTGGTCGGAGCACTGCGCCCAGCACCACGGGCGCTACACCGGCACCGACCGCGCCTTCGAGACCGACGCCCGCGCCCTGCTCACCGGGGAACCGACCGTCACCCACGCCGTGATGGCGCACGACCGCGACGCGTGACGGACCCTCCGTCCCGTTCCCGCGAACAGAGCGCGGGCACGGACGCGATCAGAGCGTGGGCACGGGCACGGGCACGACAGCATTCGTACACATCAGGACAAATCCGCTGTCCTCTCCGCTCATAGCCTCGTGGAGCGATCCCGGCCCGCCGCTCCGCGAGCGGCCTCCCCGACGACGCCGAGTACCGAGAGCACGTCCCGAGAGCACGTTTCGAGGGCACGTCCCGAGAACAAGGAGCGACATGATGACGGCAGTGGTGACGGAAGAGAAGCGCGCGCACGGTCCGGACCCGACGGCGGCCGGCACCGGAGGCGAGCCGGACCTGCACGCCATGACCCGGATCACCATGCGACCCATCGCGTCGCCGATGCCGCTGGGCTTCTTCACGGTGGCCATCTCCTCCGCCGTGACCAGCAGCCTGCAGCTCGGCCTGATCGACAGCGCCCACCGGCAGGCCGTGGCGCTCACGGTCTTCTCCGCCTTCGTGCTCCAACTGCTGGTCAGCATCCTGGCGTTCGGTGCCCGTGACGTCATCGCGGCGACGCTGATGGCCGGGTTCGCCGGCGCCTGGCTGGCCAACGGCCTGGTCACGTCGACGGATGCCCACGGCGGCGCGCAGGTGCTGGGAGTGATGAACCTGGTGTTCACGGTCTTCGCCGCCCTGATGGCCTCGGTGGCCAGGCCGAAGCGGGTGCTGTGGCTGCTCCTGATGATCGCCGTGCCGCGCTACTTCGTCGCCGGCCTCCACGGCGTCTCGGGCGTTTCCTGGCTGGGCCACGTCGCCGGAGCGCTCGGCATGCTGCTCGCGGCGGTCGCGATGTACGCGGCCTACGCCCTGATGCTGGAGGAGCTCCGGGGCCGGGAGGTCCTGTGGATCGGGCGCAGCGGTCCGGTCCGCGAGGCCATGCACGCGGGTCTGACCGGCCAGCTGCAGCGGCTGGAGCAGCAGGCGGGCGTACGCCGGACCCTGTAGCCGGCCCGCCCCGTCCGACCGCCCGGATCCGACGGCGTGACGCGAATCGGCTGTGCCCCCTCCCGGAGGACCCTCGGGTTCCAGGGAGGGGGCACAGCCGATTCCGTCGTTCGGCCGCCACCCGTGGGGCGGTCGGCGGCACGGAGCGGCGCCGGGCCCGCCGTCCCGTCGGGCACACGGTCGTCGCCCCCACCGGTCCTCGCCCCCGACCGGTCTTCGCCCCGGACCGGTCGTCACTCCCCGGGCCCGGGGGTGACGACCGTGTGCCCGACGGGACGGCGGATCCGGTTCAGTCGGCCACGGACCGGACGGCCTCGCGGATCACGTCCACGACCCGCTCGGGCCGGGAGAGCATGACCAGGTGCGAGGAGTCGACCTCGACCGCGGTCGCCCCGGCACGCCGGTAGCCGAACCGCTGGACGTCGGGGTTGAGGGTGCGGTCGGCGGATGCGACGATCCCCCAGGACGGCTTGTCCTTCCACGCCGCGGTCGGCGCGGCCTCACCGAACGCCGCCGCGGCGAGCGGACGCTGGGTGACGGCGAGGACCCGGGCGAGGGCGGGGTCGACATCGGCCGCGAAGATCGCCGGAAGGCGGTCGACCTCCACCGACACGTCGGTGCCCTCGCCCTCCCCGCCGTCCAGCGGGAACGGGCTGTACACGAGGGCGGAGGCGAGCTCGGAGTCGGGGAAGCCGCCCTGCAGTTCGCCCAGGCTCTCCCCCTCCTCCAGCGCGTAGCCCGCCAGGTACACCAGGGCCTTCACGTTCTCCTCGGCACCCGCCACGGTGATCACCGCGCCGCCGTAGGAGTGGCCGACCAGCACGACCGGCCCGGGTATCCGCCGGACCACCGACGCAATGTAGGCGGAGTCGCCGGTCAGACTGCGGTTCGGCACGGCGGGCGCCACCACGTCCAGTCCGTCGGCCAGCAGCTCGGGGATGACCCGGGCGAAGCTGGAGGCATCGGCGAAAGCACCCTGCACCAGTACGACGATGGGCGTGTCATTGGTCGTCATGGCTGAGTCCTCTTCGGATCGCTGATTTCCTCGGGGCGTCCGCGGGCACGCCGGGAGTCCGGCGGGTTCGCGTGGCAGGCCCGGTCGCGGCAAGGCGCCTGCTCGGGCCGGGGATCGCCCTCGGCGCCGGTTCCCGGCGCTGCCCACCAGGCTAGGAGCGCGTGGCCCCGGGGCCTGTTCCCCCGGCGCACCGGGTGCGGTCGGTCCGCGCACCGTCGGGGGCGGGCCTGCTCAGCCGACCGTCCGGGGGATGTCGGCCGGTCGCGGCGCGCCGCCCGGGCTCACCAGGAGCGGCGGTGCAGCGCCATGTGGACGGTGTCGACGGCCTGGATCAGCGCGGCCCGGGTGGTGCCCGTGGGATGGATCCCGCCGACGAGCAGGAAGCCGTGCATCACGCCCTGGTAGCGCGTCGACACCACCGGCACACCGGCCGCCCGGAGCCTGGCCGCATAGGCCTCGCCCTCGTCCCGCAGCACATCGGCCTCCGCCGTGACCACCAGCGCCGGCGGCAACCCCACCAACTGCTCCAGCGACGCCCGCAACGGCGCAGCCGTGGCCCGCGTACGCAGCCGCGGTTCGGGCAGGTAGTCGTCCCAGAACCGGCGCATGTGGTCACGGTGCAGGAAATAACCGCTGGCGAAACGACGGTACGAGCCGGTGTCGAAGTCCGCATCGGTGACGGGGTACAGCAGCACCTGCTGCGCCAGCCGCACATCGCCGCGCTCACGCGCCAGCAGCGTCAGCGCCGCCACCAGATTGGCCCCCGCGGAATCACCGACAGCCGCGATCCGCTCCCCCTCCAGACCGATCCCACGACCGTGCTCCTGGATCCAGCGGGCCACCGCGTGGCACTGCTCGACCGCCACCGGATAGCGCGCCGCGGGCGCCCGGTCATAGTCCACGTACACGACCGCCGCATCGGTGCCGAGGGCGAACTCCCGCACCAACCGCGCGTAGCAGGCGGCATCGCCCAAGGACCAGCCGAGACCGGGCAGGAACAGCACCACCGGACTCGGCTCGGCGGCACCGACCGGCCTGGTCACCTGGACGTGCACCCGCCCGGTCGGCCCGCACGGCAGCACGAACCACTCCGACGTGGTGCCGTACGGATCGTCCTCGTCCTCGTCCGCGCTGATGCTCGGCAGGCTGTCGAGAGCGAGGAAGGAGAGGTCCGGCAGCTCCGTCCGTGCCGCTCCGGCCCGGGTGTCCAGGAACTCCTGGAGTTCCCGGTCGAGCACCGGTCGCCGGGCCGGGGAGGGAGTGGGGTCGGACAACTCTTCGCTCCTGGCGTGATCGGAAGGGCCTGACCGTGCGCGGGGAGCACACCACGGCCGGGCGCGCCCGGCCGGACTTCCTCAACCGGCCCGGTGGCGACCGTCTCGTTGTCCATCCGGTCCGGTCTCCTGAATCGGGAGATTCACAGACCGTACACGACCCGGCCTGGTGGCGTCATGGATGAAGTCCGCGACGGCCGTCGGCCGGGAGAGGGCCACACTGTGGGAGGCGCCGGGCAGTTCGAGGACGGTGGCGCCGGCCCGCCGGGCGGTGAAGCGCTGGATCTCCGGGTGCAGCGCCCGGTCGGCCCCGGTCACCAGGGCCCAGGAGGGCATGGTGCGCCAGGCCGCCGCCGTCGGCGCGTCACTGAACACCCGCTCGGCGACGGGGCGTTGGAGCGCCCCGAGCACCTGCGCCACCTCCAGGTCGAGGTCGGCGGCCATCAGCGACCGGAAGCACTCCGCCGGCACGGTCAGCTCCGGCTCCCGCCCGGTGCCGCCGGTGGGAAGCTCGGTGCGCCGCAGTCGGGGAATCAGCGGCGCGGGGGTGAAGCGCTCCGCGAGCGCGTCGAAGCTCTCCCCCACGTCGGGCAGGTAGGCGGCCACGTAGACCAGCGCCAGGACGTTCGGGGCGGCGGCCCCGGCCTCCGTGATCACGGCGCCCCCGTAGGAGTGGCCGACCAGGACGACCGGGCCGTCGATGTCCGCCACGACGGCGGCCAGGTAGGCGGCGTCGTGGGCGAGTCCCCGCAGCGGGTTGGCGACGGCGAGGACCGCCAGGCGGCGCCACTGGAGCTCGGCGATGACGCCGAACCAGGTACTCGCGTCGGAGCAGCCGTCGTGGACGAGCACGACGGTGGGCCGGGTGGGGGGCATGGCGGCCTTTCGGACGGGCGCCGGACGTCCGGGCGCGAAGGACTGCGGGGACGGGTTCGGAAGGGTCGGCGGTCGTCGAGCGGCAGCCCGCGGTGACGATTCTCCCGGCGTGCCGACCGGCTGACCACCGACCGACGTAGGGATCGCCCGGCCGAACTTCATCGCTCTGTAGCAACGGCCCACCGGCCCTGCCGGCCGACAGGGCCGACCGGGCCGGCGGGCCTCCGGCCGTGGACGGCGCACGCGGCCGCGATGGGGCCGCCCCGCACGGCGTACCCTCGGGGAGCCGCGAACAGCGGCAGGGCGGGGTCGTCCGTCGGCACGGGCCGAGCCCGGCCCCGGCAGGCGAGCACGGAACGGGAAGGCGTCCATGGCAGGGTCAGGCGGTCCGCTGTCCCGTTGCGGCCTGCGCGGCCGGGAGGCCGAGCTCGAACGGCTCCAGGCGCTGATCACCTCGGTGGCCCGCACCGGAAGCGGCGGACTGGCCCTGATCCAGGGGGAACCGGGCATCGGCAAGACCACCCTGCTCGCCGAAGCCGCCGCCAGGGCCCGGGCCGCGGGCTTCTCCGTGGGCGTCGGCAGGGCCGACGAGCTGCACCACGTCGTGCCGCTCTCCTCCCTGGCCACCGCCGTCCGGCACGGCGAGCGTCCACTGCTGTCCGGCGACGCCTTCGCCGACCTCGCCCGCCATCACGACCAGCGGATCTGGCTGGTGGAGCGTCTGGCCGAGGCCGTCGAGGCCAGGGCGGGCGGCGTGCCGGTGCTGATCGGCCTGGACGACGTCCAGTGGGCCGACGCGCTGAGCCGGTTCGCCCTGCAGCAGCTCCCGACCCGGCTGCGGAGCTCGCCGGTGCTGTGGGCGCTGACCTCCCGTCCGGAGCCCTCGGGCCCGGCCGAGGAGATCGTGACGGCCGCGACCGGCGGCCTCCCGACGGTCACCGTGACCCTGGGCCCGCTGTCGGGCGCGGCCATCGGTCAGCTGGCCGGCGACACGCTCGGGGCGGCGGTCGACGGACGGGTGCGGGACCTGTTGGACGGAGCGGGCGGCAACCCGTTCCTGGCGGTCGAGATGCTCGTGGGTCTGCGCGGCGCCGGGTCCTCGCCGGAGGCCGTGCCCCCCGGGCTGGTGGCGGGTGTGCGCGGCAGGCTCAGGTCGCTGCGGCCCGACACGCTGCGCTTCCTCCGGATGGGGGCGGTGCTGGGACGCGGCTTCGGCTTCGAGGACGCCGCCATGCTCTGCGGCCGGTCGGGCGCCGACCTGGTCCCGGCGCTGGAGGAGGCCGTGCGGGCCGGGCTCCTGGACGACGACGGTGACCGGCTGGTGTTCCGGCACGATCTGCTGCGCCAGGCGGTCTACGCCGACATCCCGCCGTCGGCCCGGAAGGCCCTGCACCGCGAGGCCGCCCGCGGCCTGGTCGCCGCGGGCCGGCAGCCGATCGACGCGGTGCCGCACGTCCTCAGGGGTTCGCTGCCCGGGGACGAGGAGGCCGTGGCGTTGCTGCGGCGGGCGGCCGAGGACGTCCTGCCGGTCACCCCGGGCCCGGCGGCCGACCTGATGACGCGTGCCCTCGACCTGGTGCCGTCCGCGGGGCCGCTGCGGTTCGCCGTGGGTGAGCAGGCGGTCCTCTGCCTGACCCGGGCCGGCCGGAACCGGGAGGCGCTGTCGACGGGTGACCGGCTGCTGGCCGAGCGACCGCCGCTGGCGACCTTCGGCCGCCTCCAGGCCGCCCTCGGCGGGACGCTGTGGACCATGGACCTCGCCGACGAGCTGCGCCGCCGCACCGAGGCCGCCCTCGCCGTGGGGGGCTCCGCCCCGGAGGTCCGTGCCAGGCTGGCCGCCCAGCGCGCACTGGCCCTGTCCCGGGGCCCCGACCTCGTCGCGGCGCGCGAGGCCGGCGAGGCCGCGCTGGGTGACGCCACCGCGGTCGGTGACCGGGAGGCGCAGGTCCTCGCCCTGTCCGGGCTGGGCGAGATCGCGCTGAACGCCGGTGAGAACGCGGTCGCGCTGGAGCGCTTCGCCGCGCTGAGCGCCGTCGATTCCGCCTTCCTCCCCGAGGAGGTCGTCGCGCACCTGCACATGGACGACTTCGCGTCCGGCGAACGCCTGCTCCTGAGGGCGGCGGACGGGGACGGGGCGACGCGTCAGGCCATGCTGCTGTGGGCGCAGGGCCAGCACGACCTGGGAATCGGCCGGCTCGACGACGCCGATGCCGGCTTCGTGACCATGGAGCGCCTGGAGGACGAGGTGCGGGTGCCCGTCCAGCAGGTGAACGGTCGTGTGATCCGCTCCCGGATCGCCCTGCTGTGCGGCGACCGGGAGGCGGCGCGGGAGCACCTGGTCGCCGCGCGGGAGCGGCTGGCGGTCAAACCGAACCCGGGCAACACGGCCGCGGTGCGGTTCCTGGAGGCGGTCCACGCCGAGGCCGACGGGGACACCGGGCTCGCCGTCGACCGGATCCGCCGGGTCCAGCGGGAGGGTTCCTTCATGCGGTGGCGGCTCCTGCGGGACTGGGTCGATTCCGCGATCCGCATGTCCCTGCGCGGCGGGGAGCGCGAACTCGCCGAGGACCTGGCCACGCAGGCCGAGGCCCACGCCGCACGCAACCCGGCCGTGCCGACCGCCACGGGCATCGCGGCGCAGGCCCGCGGGCTCGTGAACGGTGATCCCGCCCTGCTCGAACACTCCGTGGAGCTGCTCGGGGCGAGCCCCCGCCCGCTGGTCCGGGCCGCCGCGTACGCCGACCTCGGGCAGGCGCTCCTGACGGCGGGACGCGCGGAGCGGGCCGCGGCCGCGCTGGCCCGCGCACGGGAGACGTTCGCCGGGTCGGGCGCCCACGCCGCGGCGGCACGGGTGCCACGGGCTCGGGAGGGTGCGGGCGCCGGCAGTCGCGGGGCGGCCGCCGTACGTCGCCCCGTCCAGGGCTGGGGGGCCCTGACGGCCTCGGAGCGGAAGGTCGCGGGCCTCATCGCCCAGGGCCACACCAACCGGTCGGCCGCCGAGGTGCTCGTGGTCTCCCCGCACACCGTCAACACCCATCTGACGTCCGTCTTCCGCAAGCTGTCGATCAGCTCCCGGGTGCAGCTCGCCAACCTGGTCGCGGCCCTGCCCGACGGCTGAGCGGGGCGCGCGGCCCGGGCGTCCGGCGCTTCACGGCCCCACGCACGCCGTGGTGCTGTCACGGCCCGAGGCCGTGGTGGCGATGGTCCGGGAGGCCACCGCGCACACGACGGGTACTCCCGGGGGTGTTTAATATGCGTTCGGACGGAAGGGACCGGTCGGGCCGCTACGACGCCCCCGGAATCCGCCCCCTCGCACGACCGACCCCGGTCGCCCCGTCGCCCCGTCGTCCTGTCACCCAGTAACCCGGCAAAGGCACCAGCATGATCCCACCGGCCAGCTCGTCGGTGCGGCGGATCGCCGCGCTCCTGACCGGGATCCTCGCCCTGGTGTCCGCCGCCGGGTGCGGTGACCCGACCGGTTCCCGGTCCGCCGGGGGCGAGGTGACCTCCATCACCGCGCTCGACTACTACACCGACGAACCCGAGCACGCCCAGTGGGGCGGGATGCTCACCGAGTGCGGCAGGACCGCCGGGGTGGAGGTCCGGCACACCAGCGTTCCGGGGGCGTCCCTCGTCCCCAAGGTCCTGCAGCAGGCGTCCTCGCGCACCCTCCCCGACCTGCTGATGCTCGACAACCCGGACCTGCAGCAGATCGCCCGGACCGGCGCGCTGACCCCGCTGGACGACTACGGCATCGACTCCAGCGGCTTCTCCGAGGGCATCCTGTCGGCGGGCACCTACCAGGGATCGGTGTACGGGCTGGCCCCCGCCGTCAGCACCGTCGCCCTCTTCTACAACGAGGACATGCTCGCCGAGGCCGGCGTCGCCGTCCCGAGGACCTGGGACGAACTGAAGGCGGCGGCGGCCGCGTTGACCCGTCCCGGGCGCTACGGGATGGCGGTCGACGCCAACCCCACCTTCGAGGGCACCTGGCAGTTCCTGCCCTTCCTGTGGTCCAACGGCGGTGACGAACGGCAGTTGGACACCCCGCAGGCCGCGCAGGCACTCCAGCTCTGGGTCGACCTGGTGAACAGCGGATCCATGTCCAGGTCCGTGCTGAACTGGACGCAGGCCGACGTCCACGACCAGTTCGTCGCCGGGAGGACGGCCATGATGATCAACGGCCCATGGCGGATCCCGGCCCTGAACCAGGAGGGGAACCCGCACTGGGGAGTGGCCCCCGTACCCGTCCCCCGGCTGGGGCAGACCCCGGTCACCCCGCTCGGCGGTGAGGTGTGGACGGTCCCGAAGGGCGCTTCCAGGGCCCGGCAGGAGAAGGCCGCCCAGGTCCTCGCCTGTCTGAACACCCCCGCCAACATGCTCACCGCGGCCGAGCAGCACTTCACCGTGCCCTCGCGCACCGCGGTGGCCGCCCGGTACGCCGAGGAGGTCCCCTCGATGGGCGCGTTCGCCAGGAGCGTGGAGGCGGCACGCTCGCGCACCGGTGAGCTCGGCGCCGCCTGGCCGAAGGCGGCGACGGGGATCTACACCGCGGTCCAGTCCGCGCTGACGGGTGAGCGGACACCGGAGGAGGCCCTCAGGCATGCGCAGCGGATCGCGACCGCCGGCTGACCCCGCCCCGGGGCGCCTGCGGGAGCGAACGGCGCGGTGGCTGTTCATCGCGCCCGCCGCGGCGTACCTGTCGCTCTTCTTCGGCTACCCGCTCGTCAAGAACCTCGTGACGAGCTTCCAGCACTACACGGTCACCACTTTCTACACGGGTGACGCACCGTTCGCGGGGCTGCGGAACTACGCCGGGGTCCTCTCCTCGGACCAGTTCCCCCGCACGCTGCTGACCACGCTGCTGTTCACCGCCGGCTCGGTCCTGGGGCAGTTCGCCGTCGGCCTGGCCCTCGCCCTGTTCTTCCGGCGCGGCTTCCCGCTCGGCGACGTGCTGCGGGCGCTCCTGCTGCTGCCGTGGCTGCTTCCGCTGGTCGTCTCCGCGACCGTCTGGAAGTGGATGCTCGACCCCGACACCGGAGTCGTCAACGCCGCACTGCGCGGCCTCCACCTCTCGTCGTCCGGCGTCCCCTGGCTCACCGGCAGCTCACAGGCGCTGGTGTCGGTGGTCCTCGTCAACACCTGGGTCGGCATCCCGTTCAACACCGCGATCCTGTACGGCGGTCTGCGGGACATCCCCACCCACCTGTACGAGGCGGCGGAGCTGGACGGCGCCGGACCGCTCGCGTCGTTCCGCCACATCACCTGGCCCCTGCTGCGGCCCGTGGTGAACGTCGTCCTGGTACTGGACGCGGTCTACACGCTCAGGGTGCTGGACATCGTCCTCGTGGTGACGGGCGGCGGGCCGGCCAACGCCACGGAGACCCTCGCCACCCAGTCCTACGAAATGTCCTTCCGGCAGTTCGACTTCGGGCGCGGCGCCGCGATGAGCAACCTGCTCGTCGTCCTGTCGCTCGTGTGCGCCCTCGCCTACCTGCGCGCCGGGCGACGCGCCAGGAACGACCGGGAGGCGGCCCCGTGAGGCGCGCGCCGCGCCGACGCGGCCCGCTGTCCACCGTCGTCGGGATCGTCCTGCTCGCGCTGATGCTGTTCCCCGTCTACTGGATGGTGAACGCCTCCCTCCAGCCGACCGGCAACACCCTGCGAGGAGAGTGGTTCCCGCTCCGTCCGGACCTCGGCGGGTACGCCACCGCGCTGCGCGACCAGGGGCGCAACCTCGTCACCAGCCTCGTCGTGGCCCTCGGCAGCGTGCTGCTCAGCCTCGCGCTCGCCGCCCCGGCGGCCTACGCCCTGGCCCGGTTCCGGCTGCGCGGAACCGACCTCGTGCTGCTCGGCATCCTGATCACCCAGACGGTGCCGGGCATCGTCGTGGCCAACGCGCTGTACGGCGCCTACGCCGATCTGGGGCTCCTGAACTCCTGCCTCGGGCTGATCCTCGCCGACTCCACCGCGGGCGTCCCCTTCGCGATCGTCCTCCTGCACGCGTCCATGCGGAGCATCCCCGGGGAGATCGTCGAGGCCGCGCAGCTGGACGGCGCCGGCCGGCTGCGCGTCCTCCGCTCCGTGGTGCTCCCGCTGAGCAGGAACGCGCTGATCACGGCCGCCGTCTTCACCTTCCTGTTCACCTGGGGCGACCTCCTCTTCGCCCTCACGCTCACCACCACGGGAACGGTCCGGCCGGTCACGCTGGGCGTCTACCAGTACATCGGCGCCCACACGAACCAGTGGAACGCCGTCATGGCCACCACGGTCCTGGCCGCCGTTCCGGCCGCCGTCCTCCTCGTCGTCGCCCAGCGCTTCGTCACCACCGCGGCCACCGACGGAGCCCTCAGGTGAGCGGCGGCCGCGGCCGGCCCGGCCCGTCACCGGCCCGCGGACGGCCACCGGTCCGCCGCCCCGGTGCCGATTCCCGGATCTGGTAGGTTCACGCGATGCTCCGCCGCGCCCCCCGCTGGCATGGTGTTCCGGAAGGCACATCTGTCGGGAAGGCGGGGAACCATGGCGCCGGACGTTCGGGAGAGAGGCGCCTCCGGCGACAGCGCCACCGCGACCACGTCGTTCTCCACCGCCCCGCTGTCCGCCGCCGCACGGGCGGAGGCCTGGCACGAAGCGGTGTCCCACACCTTCGTGCCGATGGCGGTGGACCTCCTGGAGAAGGTGCCGTCGCCCGGAACGATCGTCAGCCACCGGCTGGGTCCGATACGGATTTCGAGGATCCAGGCGGGACCCCAGGTGGTGACGCGCGGCAGGCGCATGATCGCCGCGGACGACCCTCCGACCCTGATCCTGAGCCTCCAGGAGCGGGGCACCGCGGTCAAGGAACAGGACGGGCGGGAGACGGTCGTCCGGCCCGGCGAATTCTCCGTCACCGACTCGTCCCGGGTGTTCCGGAAGCGGATCGACGAGGGGTTCGTCCTCACCTCCTTCCACTTTCCCCGGGAGGAGCTGGACGTGCCGGAGCGGGACCTGCGCGGGCTGACCGCGACGGCGTTCAGCGGCACCGGGGGCAGCTCCGCACTGGTGGCGACCTACCTAGCGCAGCTGGCGCGCCAGGCGGCGGGGCTGGACCACGTCGTTGGACGCCGGGCGGCATCCACGGCGCTCGACCTGCTGGCGATGCTCGTCGACGAGCGGGGCGGGCGCACCCGGCCGCAGAATCCGCAGAGCGCGGCCTCCTTGGAACGGGTCAAGGAGCACATCCTGCGGAACCTCCGTGATCCGGACCTGTCGCCGTCCGCCGTCGCCGAGGCGAACTTCATGTCGGTGCGCTTCCTCCACAAGCTGTTCCAGCAGGAGGGCGTCACCCTCGGCACCTGGATCCGGACCCAGCGGCTGGAGCGCTGCAGCCGGGACCTCGTGCGGCCGATGGCCGAGGAGCTCGGGGTGGCGGGGATCGCCCGCCGCTGGGGCTTCGCCAACTCCAGCCACTTCAGCCGCGCCTTCCGCGAGGCCTACGGCGTGTCACCACGGGACTGGCAGGTCGGCGTCAGGCCGACGGAGTGACGCCCCGCCGACGTACAGAGCGGAAGACGTCCTTGACCGTCCCGAGGGAAGTCCCGGACAGGACCTGCGTCCGGGAGGAGGTCGAGCCCGGTGGCGGCCGCCGTCATGGCGACGACGGCCGCCCCGAGCTCGGGCGGGAACTGGTCAGCGTCGCAGGGTGGTGACGGTGAGGCCCGGGGCGGAGCGGATCTCGGCCTCGGTGAAGCGCTCGGTCAGCCACTGCTTGCGGGCGTAGGCGCGGGTCTGGTCGGTGAAGCGGGAGGACGTCGGGTCGGCCGACTCGCCGTAGGTGAGCAGCGTCCGGGTGCGCGGGCCCCGGTCGGTCAGCTCGGTCGCCATCACGAAGGTGGCGCCGTGCGGGACGCTGCGGACGTCCGTCGGGTAGGTGCCGCCGCCGGCGCCCGAGTCCGGCCCGGCCGTGACGACGTTGAAGCAGCCCAGCTGGTGGGAGCAGCCGTGCAGCGGGATACCCGCCCAGCGCTGGACGCGGCCGATCGGGGCGTCCACCGGCAGGCCGCGGCCCGCCAGGTCCTTCACCGCGTCGGCCAGCGCGCGCTGGGCGACGGGGTTGGCGGCGTCGATGCCGCGCGGGGTGGTCAGCGGCAGGGCCGGGTCGGCCGGGACCGTCTGCCAGGCGGTCGTGCCGGTCTTCGCCAGCGCGTCCCGGTACGCCTGCCAGAGCACGGTGCCCCGGCTGTCGGCGTCGGCCCTCGTGTCCCAGGCCGCGAGCACGCCGCACGCCGGGCGCACGTCCACCCGGGTGCCGTCGGACGCGGCGATCTCCGGGTGGGCGCGGCACAGGGCCACGGCGTCGTCGCGGTCGAGTTCGGCGCTCTGCACCCGGTTGCCGAACATCGTCGCCTGGAGCGAGCCGAGGGTGAAGCCGGGGGCGCCGAGGCCGTCGGTGCCGGCCCTGCGGTCGGCGATCATCCGCAGGCTGAGCTGGGTGCGCAGCATCCGCTCGGAGGCGCCCCGGTAGACGGTGGGCAGGCCGGTGATCGGCGCGTCCGCGTTGGTCAGGTACGGGCCGTTGTTGGCGTTGGCGACGTAGTCGGTGCGGGTCAGTGCCGGGTGGTTGGCGGGGCCGAAGACGCCGGGCACGAGCGCGTCCGGGTCGCGGCCCGGATCGCAGGCGGTGGTCGAACCGTCCAGCACCGGCCCGATCGCGGTGACCGCGGCCAGGCAGCGGCCGAGCTGCTCGTCGGGGAGGTGCGGGACGGCGGAGGCGTCGGTGAACCAGGTGGTGCCGCTGGAGTCGACGGCCGTCGTGTACACCCAGGGGAGGCCCTGGTAGGTGCGCTGGGCCTGGCGCAGCTGGTCGAGGTTCTGGGCCCGGCCGATCGCCAGCCACTGGTTCAGGGAGCGGAGGTTCTCGGCGTTGGCGTCGCCGAGGGTGTAGGCGTACTCCCCGGTCCAGCCCTCGGAGAGGACGTAGCCGAGGCGGGAGCGGTAGACGGTCCGGTCGACGGTGGAGAGCGTCCCGTCGGCGGCCCGGACGGTGATCCTGACGGCCTCCTGGGCCATCCGTTCGACCTTGCCGTCCACCAGGTACGCGGTCGGGTCGCCGGGCACCAGCGTGAGCCGGTGGAGGGCGTAGTGGTCCGCGTAGCTGGTGGTGTGGCTCCAGGCGAGGCCGCGGGTGTGGCCGATCTGGAGGAACGGGATGCCGTACAGTCCGGCGCCGGCGACGTCCAGGACGCCGGGGATGGTCAGCTGGGCCTGGTAGAAGCGCTGCGAACCGGCCCACTGGAGGTGGGGGTTGGCCAGCAGCAGGCCGTTGCCGTTGCGGCTGGCGTCGCGCCCGATCGCCCAGGCGTTGCTGCCGAGTTCGGGGTTGTCGGCGGAGCGGCCGGGAGCGGCGATCCGGGCCGGAACCGCGTCGGCTCCGGACGCCCCCTCCGCGGTCGCCCCCGCAGTGCTCGCCCCGGGGGCGAGTCCGGTCCCGGCGCCCGGGACGGCCGTGGCGATCTGCTGCTTGGCGGCGGAGCTGCCCGCTTCGGTGTTGACCTCGTAGAGGATGTTCCACAGGTCGTCCGCGGTGATCGGCCCGACCCAGGCCTTCCCCCGGCAGGACGGGTCGGGGAGGTGGTCGGCTCCGGTGTCGCCCAGGTAGCGGTTGTACCCGGCGACATAGCCGTCCACCAGCTGCCGCGCCTCGTCGGTCGGGCCGAGCGGGGCGGGGGCGGCCAGCAGCCGCCGCACCGTCCCGGTGCCCAGCACGCCCCGCTGGTAGGTGTCGCTCACCAGGTTGGTCACCAGGTCGACGGACCGGGCGTCCGGGCCGAAGTGGCGCGAGCGCTCGCCGCGCACGGTGACCACCTGGTCGGCGAGCTGGCACAGGTTGTCCTGGGCGAAGGCGTACCCGTAGCCGTAGCCGAGGCCACCGAAGTCGCGGGCGACGACGTGCGGGACGCCGTACTCGGTCCGGCTGATCTTCGCGGTCCAGCCGCCCCGGTCGAGGTCCCGGCCGGCCCCGGGGTCGCCGTCCGCGGCCCGGGCCGCGGTGGGCACCAGGGCCGCCAGCAGCGCGGACGTCAGTCCGACCGCCACGGCCGCCGGGGTGAAACGCCTTCGGATCGTGCTGAACTGACGCTCTCTCATGTCTTTCGTTCCCGTCATGGGCCCCACGCTGACGCCGTGGTGCCCGGCCGGTCATCCCCCCTCGGGACGAACCTTCCTCGGCCGCCCGGCTGATCCGTGTACGTCTCGGCTAGGGGACGGTCCTTGCCCGCACCACCTCTACGGTCGGACGATGCGGTCCGTGGATCATCAGGGTCCGGCGCTCCGGCGGAGCCCGGCCGCCCGGGCGGGCGACCGCCCGGAGGACCCGGGCGGGCGACCGACCGCGGGCGGCAAGCAGCAGGCGACTGGCGGCGGACGGGTCAGGCCGAGGAGTCGGTCAGCCCGGTGGGCACCTGCCACTCCCGGCGCCGGCCCTTGTTGGTCAGCAGCAGCCCCTCCTTGAAGACCAGCAGCCCCAGCCGGCTCGCCAGTTCGGCGAGCGGCGGCAGGGTGTCGCCGGTCTTGCCGTACCCGAAGGAGGGCAGGGCGGCGGCGCTCAGCCCCAGCCGGGTGAGGCTGTCCGCCGGGGGCACCTCGACGACATCGGCGGACCTGTCCCCGATCAGGTGCCGGATCAGTGTGGGGCCCGCCCCCGGCGGGACCGGCAGCACCTCCTTGATGAAGTCCAGCACGCCCTTCGTCAGCACCGTCCCGGCCTCCGAGGGCCGCTGCTGCCGGCGGACGACGGTGTCCTTCAGGGCCTCGCCGTCGCCGAACTTGGCCGGGTTCAGCTGCTCGTGGACGCCCAGGACGTGGCCGACCACCCGCCAGATGTGGAAGTAGGCGTCCCGGTCCTCGGGCGGCAGCTCGACGCCCAGCTCGCCCAGGCCCTGCGGGATCAGTACCGAGAAGCTCAACAGGGTGCCGGCCAGGTCCTCCTGGTTGACCGGCACCCCCAGCGCGGCGGCGTCCCAGTCGCCCAGCTGGGACACGTGGTAGCGCATGGTGGCGTGCAGCAGCCGGACCTTCTGCGCCGAGCGGAGCCCGTGGCCGCTCGGCCCCAGGCCGTCGTCGTCGAGGACGTCGACGACGAACTGCGAGGTCTCCGCCAGCCGCCGGTACACCCCGGAGGTGAGGCGCTGCGAACGGACCAGCACCTCGGCCCCGTTGCCGCAGGTGTAGCAGAGCGGGAGCGAGCCGCAGAGCAGGATCGCGGCGATGAGCGGCTGGTAGCGGCCGAGCAGCCGGTGGCCGCGCTCCATCTGCTCCCGGTCCGCCCAGGAGGGCAGGACCGCGGTCTCCTCGAAGTACCGCTGGAGCCCGGGCGGCAGCCCCGCGGGGACGGCGTCGCTGTTCCGGCCGAAGCCGAGCAGCGTCTGCCGCACCTCCTCCTGCCGGCCCAGCGCGTAGGTCTCGGCGATGGCGGCGTCCCCGAGCGGGTCCCCGGTGCTGCGCATCCGGTCGAGCAGGTCGTCCGTCCAGCCATTGGCGGCCATGTGGTCCTCCGTCGAGTCGACAAGCGATCCGTATACGTATCAGTGCGCTCCGGGCCGACCCGGCAACCTCACCCGAACGAGGGCGCGCCGACCGCGCCCGGGCCGCCCGCTCCACGGGCCGGCGCGGGCCTCGGATCGGCTCAGCCCACCGTGGCCGACGCCGGGGCGGGCCGCGCCGGCTCGACCACGGTGCCGTCGGCCGCCCCGCCCAGCGTCGCCAGCCGCCGCAGGCCGGCCCGACGCTGGAGCGCGCCGAGACCGACGGTGGCCGCGCCGAGACCGAGCCAGCCGAGCGGTCCGGCCGCCATCACCACTCCGGTCAGCAGCAGCGGCCCCACCGACTTCTGCACCGACTGGGACATCCCGGCGACCCCCAGGTACGAGGCCCGGGCGCCCGGCGGGGCCAGCACCACCGCCAGCTCCCAGGAGCTCACCGAGCGCAGCAGCTCCGCCAGGGTGATCAGGACCGCCGCGCCCAGCAGCGCGACCGAGGCCACGACCGGCCCGGCGCCGGTGGCGAGCACGATCAGCAGGCAGCCGCCCAGCACCGTCACCCCGTACCAGCGCAGCGCGGCGGCCGCCCCGAGCGCGCCCTCCGCCCAGGCCGAGACCCGCAGTTGCAGCAGCACCACGAGCACCGTGTTGAGCACCAGGAAGACCGGGACGACGGCGTGCGGCGCGCCGGTGCGGTGGACCAGCCAGAGCGGCAGCCCGACGTTGAGGATCGAGTCGTCCAGGTTCAGCGGCATGTCCAGCAGGACGAACCGCAGGTAGCCGCGGTCGCGCCAGGGGCTCGGCGCGGCGGACGGCGTCCCGGCGGGCTCGCCGCCGGGACGGTCGCCGGCCTTCGCCGCGACCAGGCCGCGCCCGGACGGCTCCCGGGTGCGCCGGACCAGTGCGGCGGCCAGCAGGTAGGACAGCCCGTTGGCCGCGATCAGCACCCGATAGGCGTCCGCGGTCCCCACCGCCAGTCCGATCGCGGCGACGCCCGCGCCGAGCGCGTACCCGGCGTTGGCCACACTGCGGAACAGCGCCTGGTAGGTGGCCCGCCGCTCGCCCGCCACCCGGGTCGCGAACAGCATCTCCAGCGTCTTGGCGGCCCGCTCGGCCAGGCAGATCAGGGCCACCACGGGCAGCAGCGCGCCGAAGTCGTCGACCACCAGGAGCAGTCCCATCGCCCCCAGCCGCAGCAGGTGGCAGCCGATCAGCAGCCACCGCACCGAGAACCGTTCGGCCGCCCGCCCGGCCAGCGGGGACCCGGCGATCCCCGCCACCGCCCCCACCCCGAGCAGCAGCCCCAGCTGCCGCGCGTCCATCCCGCACGCATAGGTGAAGTACAGCACCGAGGCCGCCGCCCACACCCCCGTGCCGGTCCGGTCGACGCACTGCGCCAGCAGCATGATCCGCGCGTCCCGCCCGCCCGGCGGCCGCCGCAGCTGCGCCATCAGTCCGTTTCCCCGCATGGAGGTCCCCCGTCACGTGATCGACATCAATCTCGACATCAAGATACTTCACATCAAGAGACCTTTGAACCCCCGGGCCGCCGGTGGCGACGGGCGGGCAGGCGCCACCCGACCCGCCCCGACGGACCCGCGCGCTCGACCGGCACCACCGGCGCAGCCCTCGACGCGCGGCGGGCGGTGCGCCACACTCTCCCCAGCAGCACCCGCGCTCCCAACGCACCGGCACGACTCAACGACCACCGCACCACGGAGAGCCGATCGGTGACCACTCGTCAACTGCTGGAGATCCCCTTCTCGTCCGGCCGGACCGGATCCGGCCCGGCCACCTGGGGCCAACGGGCCATCTGGGACGCCGTACGACAGCTGCCGCCGGCCGATGCGCCGCGCTACAACATCGCCACCGCGGCGCCGCTGGAACCGGGGCTGCCGCTGCCGGTCCTGCTGACCGCACTGGAACAGCTGCTGCACCTGCACGACTCGCTGCACACCCGCCTGCTCCCGGACGAGACCGGCGACCTCCGCCAGACCGTGGACGGCGAAGGCACCCTGACCGTCCACCTGCTGAGCGCCGGGGAAGGCGAGGACCCGGCCGGGCCGGGCGCCCGACTGCACGAGGAACTGGCGGCCCAGGCCTTCGACACCGCCGTCCAGTGGCCGCTGCGGATCGGCGCGGTGACGGCGGACGGGCTGGTCCGACACGTCAGCCTGGTGCTCTCGCACACCGCGGTGGACGGCTCCGGAATGAGCCGGCTGGTCGCCGACCTGGCCGCGCTCTGCCTCGGCGGCTCGCCCGAGGAGCTGGCCGAGCTGCGCCGATCCACCCGACAGCCGCTGGAGGAGGCCGAGTTCCAGACCTCCGAACGGGGCCTGCGGCGCGACGCGGCGGCCCGCAAGCAGTTCGTGCGCAAGCTCCGGCTGGGCCCGGCCCGGCTCTTCCCGCCGGCCGCCGAGCAGCCCGCCCGGTTCCCGAACGCGGTGCTCCGCTCCCCCGCCCTGCCCCGGGCCGTCGAGCGGGTGGCGGCCGGGCACCGGGTCAGCACGGGCTCGGTGCTGCTCGCCGCGACGGCGGCGATGACCGCCCGGCTCGCCGGCTCGACCGAGGCCGTGCTGAACGTCGTGGTCAACAACCGCTTCCTGCCCGAACTGGCCGACGCGGTGAGCGTGGTCGCGGGCGACGGCCTGTTCCATCTTCCGGACGCCACGGCCGAGTTCGGCGAGGTGGTGCGCCGGACCCACGCCGCGGCGATCGGCACCTACCGGCACGCGTACTACGACAGGTCGGCCCTGGACGCCGAGGTCGCGCGACTGGCCGCCGAGGGCGTCCGACTCGCGGACCGCTCCTGCGTGTTCAACGACACCCGGGAGCTCCTCCCGGTGGCGGCCGACCCCGGCGAGGACCGGACCACGCTCACCTGGCCGGTGGAGTTCGAACCGCGCCCCGGCCTGACCTACGCCCTGGACGCCCTGCGGTCCGCCGAGGCTCTGAGCCTGGCCATGACGGCGGACCCGTCCCTGCTCCCGCGCGCCGCGATGGAGCGGTTCCTCTACGGCATCGAGGAGTTGATCCTCACCGAGGCCGCCGAGCGCGCTTGAACCTGACACTGATGTCAGGTTCTACCGTACCGGCATGACCGCCACCGCCACCGCCACCCTGCTCACCCCGTACCGCCTCGGCCGGCTCGACCTGCCGAACCGCGTCGTCATGGCCCCGATGACGCGGTACCGGGCCGCCGAGGACGGTACGCCCCTGCCCGTCGTCGCCGAGCACTACGCCCAGCGCGCGAGCGCCGGCCTGATCGTCACCGAGGGCATCTGGCCCAGCCGGCAGGGCCAGTCCGGCTGGCGCCTGCCCGGCCTGGAGACGCCCGCGCACGTGGCCGGCTGGCGCGCGGTGACCGGGGCCGTGCACGCCGCCGGCGGCCGGATCGTCGCCCAGCTGATGCACGGCGGACGCCAGGGCCACCCGCTCAACCGGCTGCTCGGCGACGTCCCGGCGGGGCCCTCCGCCGTCCCCGCCCCGGGCCCGGTGCACGTCAAGGACGGCGGCAAGGCCGAGGCCGTCACCCCGCGTGCCATGACCCGCGAGGAGATCCACCGCACCGTCGCCGACCACGTCGGCTCCGCCCGCCTGGCCCTCGACGCCGGCTTCGACGCCGTCGAACTCCACGGCGCCAACTCCTACCTGATCCACCAGTTCCTGGCCGACAACACCAACCTGCGCACCGACGAGTACGGCCCGCGCACCCTCGCCGACCGGCTGCGCTTCCCGATCGAGCTGGTCACCGCCGTCGCCGAGGCCGTCGGCCCCGACCGCCTCGGCCTGCGACTGTCCCCCGGCAACCCGCAGTTCGGCATGCACGAGGCCGACCCCGCGCCGGTCTACCGCGCGCTGCTCGGCGAACTCGACGCCCTCGGCCTGGCCTACCTCCACCTCACCGACAACGACGACTACCCGGCCCTGGCCGACCTGCGACCGCGCTGGTCCGGCCCGCTGATCGGCAACGTCGGCGAGAACCGCGCCGCCACCGACCGCGAGCGCGGCGAGGCGGTGCTCGCCGCCGGCCTGGCCGACCTGGTCTCCTACGGCCGCGCCTTCATCGCCAACCCCGATCTGCCGGAACGGTTCGCCGCGAACGCCCCGCTCGCCCCCGTCGACCCCACCCACCTCTACGGCCAGGAGGCCACCGGCTACACCGACTACCCGCGCCTGCGACCGGCCGCCCGGCCGTGAGCCGGATCGCACACCGACCCGCGATCCGGACCGGGCTCCGACCCGGGCTCCGGCCCGCGGACCGACCGACGGCACCCCCGTCCTGACCGACTGTCAGTGCCACCCGCTATGGTCGGCCCCGAACGATCCCAGCACGAACAGCACCGCAGGGGGCACCATGACCACACCGGGCACCGGCCCGCTCACCACCGCCGACCTCGTGGAGGGCTGGCACCGGGCGGGCGTCCGCGAGGGCATGGCGCTGATCGTGCACTCCTCGCTCTCCAGCCTCGGCCGGGTCGAGGGCGGCGCGGCGGCCGTGGTGGCCAGCCTGCGCGAGGCGGTCGGGCCCGGCGGCACCATCGCCGCGCCCACCTTCACCTCCGACACCGTCCGTGACCCGGCCCCCGGGCACAGCGGCGCCCCCGGTCCCGAGGTGGCCGAACTCCGTTCCGCTGTACCGCTGTTCCACTCCGGGCTGCCCTCCGCCACGGGCGCGGTGACGGAGGCACTGCGCACCCTGCCGGAGAGCCTGCGCAGCACCCACCCGCAGGTCTCGGTCGCCGCCGTGGGCGCACACGCCCGGGAGGTCACCGCCCGGCGCTCGCTCGGCTTCGCCGTCGGCCGGGAGTCGCCCTTCGGCGCGCTGCACGACCTCGGCGGGTACGTGCTGCTGGTCGGCGTCGGCCACAACCGCAACACCTTCCTGCACTACGCGGAGACCTTCGCGCCCAACCGCCGGCTCAAGCTCCGCCGCTTCCCGATGGCGATCCAGGGCGAGCGGGTCTGGATCGAGGCACCGGACGTGGCGGACGACAACGACACCCACTTCCCGGTCGTGGGGCGGGAGTTCGAGGAGCAGGCGGGCATCCGCGAGGTGCTGGTCGGCGAGGCGGCCTGCCGCCTGGTCCCGGTCCGCGAGCTCATACCCTTCGCCGTCCGCCGCCTCACCGAACTGCTGGCGGCCGACGGCCCCGGAGCGGCATAGGCCGGGCCGACGGTCCCCGCCGTGCGCGCGGAACCGCCGGCCCGATCCTCCTGTGCCGCCCTGCCGTCAGTGACGTCCCTCGTGCACCGAGCTGGTCTCCTGGATCTTCTTCCAGGACTTCGGCTCGGCCGGCGGCTGCCCCGCGTCCCGGCCGGCGTCCGCGCCCGGCGCCAGGGAGGCCGAGGCAGCGGCGCCCGGCGGCACCGGTCCGACGGCGGGCTTGCCCGGGGTGAACAGCCAGGTGTTCAGCAGGTCCCCGAGCTTCTTCCCGGAGACCTTCTCGGCGTAGGCCTGGAACTCCGGGATGGTGGCGTTGCCGTAGCGGCGCTCGGTGGGCCAGCCCTTCAGGATCTGAAAGAACTTCTCGTCCCCGACGGCGTTGCGCAGCGCCTGGATGGCCAGCGCGCCGCGGTAGTACACCGCGAGGGAGAACTGGTTCTCCTCACCCGGGTCGCCCGGCTTGACGGTCCAGAACGGGTCGTCGGCCGGGCGTGAGGCGTAGATGTAGTCGGCCAGTTCCTGCGCGGTGCCCTCGTTCTCGTGCTCGGACCAGAGGAACTGCGAATACTCGGCGAAGCCCTCGTTCAGCCAGATGTCGGACCAGCGGGAGAGCGAGACGCTGTCGCCGTACCACTGGTGGGCCAGCTCGTGCACGACCACCGACGTATTGGTGCCCCTGGCGAACAGCCCGGGGCCGTAGGAGACCCGGGTCTGGGTCTCCAGGGCGCCGCTGGACGGGGTGTTGGCGACGTAGCCGCCGACGGAGCTGAACGGGTACTCGCCGAAGTAGCCGCTCAGCCAGTCCACCAGTTCGCCGGTGCGCTCGATACTCGCCCGCGCCGCGGCGGCGTTGTCACCCAGGTCCTTGCTGTACGCGTTGTAGACCGGCAGCCCGCTCGCCGTGGTGTCCCGGGTGACGTCGAACTTGCCGATCGCCAGCGTGGCCAGATAGGTCGCCTGCGGCTTGTTCTCCCGCCAGCTGTACCGGGTCCAGCCCGCCTGCGAGCTGGTGCCGGTCAGCACGCCGTTGCTGATCACCTGGTTGCCGTCCGGCACCAGCACCGAGACGTCGAAGGTCGCCTTGTCGCTCGGGTGGTCATTGCTCGGGAACCACCAGCCGGCCGACACGGGCTCGCCGGCCACCACCGCACCGTCCGGGGTACGGCGCCAGGCGGTGTAGCCGCCGTACTTCTCCACGGTGGACGGCACATCCTTGTAACGCACCACCACGGTGGCCTGGGCACCCTTGGCCAGCGGCCGGGCGGGGGTGATCTCCAGCTCCTGATCGCCACTGGTGGCGAAGGTCGCGGGCCGCCCGTTGACCCGGACCTCGGAGACCTTCAGCGCGAAGTCGAGGTTGAACCGGGAGAGGTCCTGGGTCGCCGTGGCCAGGATCGTGGTGGTGCCCTCCAGCTCGTCGGTGGCGGGCTGGTACTTCAGCCGGATGTCGTAGTGCGACACGCTGTACCCGCCGTTGCCGAGGGTCGGGTAGTACGGGTCCCCGAGCCCGTCCGCGCCGGGTTGGAAGTCGGCGGCGGAAGCGGGAACGGCCAGGAACAGGCTCAGGGCACTGGCGGCGGAGACGATCAGCCTCTTGCGCACATGGTCCTCCAGGGATCACCGGAACGACAGGGTCGAATCGATCCTTCTCCCGTCAACCCCTCGCCCACTCCCCGATCGTGAGATCTTCATGAAAAGAAACGCGCCGAAATGACGGCTCCGCAGCGGTGCCGCGGAGCCGTCACATCGGCCGGTCCGACATGTCGTCAGTTATGGGCTTCGTGCACCGAGTTGGTCTCCTGGATCTTCTTCCAGGACTTCGGCTCGGCCGGGGACTGTCCCGCGCCCGAAGCTGCGTCCGCGCCCGGCGCCAGGGAGGCCGAGGCAGCGGCAGCGGTGCCCGGCGGCACCGGTCCGACGGCGGGCTTGCTCGGGGTGAACAGCCAGGTGTTCAGCACGTCGCCGAGCTTCTTCCCGGAGACCTTCTCGGCGTAGGCCTGGAACTCCGGAATGGTGGCGTTGCCGTAGCGGCGCTCGGTGGGCCAGCCCTTCAGGATGCGGAAGAACTTCTCGTCCCCGACGGCGTTGCGCAGCGCCTGGACGGCCACCGCACCGCGCTCGTAGACCGCACCGGAGAACTGGTCGTCCGGGCCCGGGTCGCCCGGCTTGATCTTCCAGAACGGGTCGTCGGCCGGGTGCGAGGCGTAGACGTAGTCGGCCAGTTCCTGCGCGGTGCCCTCGTTCTCGTGCTCCGACCAGAGGAACTGCGAATACCGGGCGAAGCCCTCGTTCAGCCAGATGTCGCTCCAGCGGGAGAGCGAGACGCTGTCGCCGTACCACTGGTGGGCCAGCTCGTGCACGACCACGGAGGTGTTGGAGCCCTTGGCGAACTGCCGGGGGCTGTAGAAGATCCGGGTCTGGGTCTCCAGGGCGTAGCCGGTCGGCACATTGGGGACGTAGCCGCCGACGGAGCTGAACGGGTACTCGCCGAAGTAGCCGCTCAGCCAGTCCACCAGTTCGCCGGTGCGCTCGACGCTCGCCCGGGCCGCGTCGGCGTTCTCCCCGAGGTCCTTGCTGTACGCGTTGTAGACCGGCAGCCCGCTCGCCGTGGTGTCCCGGGTGACGTCGAACTTGCCGATCGCCAGCGTGGCCAGGTACGTCGCCTGCGGCTTGTTCTCGCGCCAGCTGTACCGGGTCCAGCCCGCCTGGGAGGTGGTGCCGGTCAGCACGCCGTTGCTGATCGCCTGGGTGCCGTCCGGCACGAGGACCGAGACGTCGTAGGTGGCCTTGTCGCTCGGGTGGTCGTTGCTCGGGAACCACCACCAGGCCGCCTCGGGCTCGTTCGCCGCGATCCCGCCGTCCGGCGTGCGGTGCCAGCTGGTGAAGCCGTACCGCTTCACGCTGGAGGGCACGCCCTTGTAGCGCACCACCACGGTGGCCTGGGCACCCTTGGCCAGCGGCCGGGCGGGGGTGATCTCCAGCTCCTGCTCACCACTGGTGGCGAAGGCCGCGGGCCTTCCGTTGACCCGGACCTCGGAGACGTTCAGCGCGAAGTCGAGGTTGAACCGGGAGAGGTCCTGGGTCGCCGTGGCGAGGATGGTCGTGGTGCCCTCCAGTTCGTCGGTGGCGGGCTGGTACTTCAGCCGGATGTCGTAGTGGGAGACGCGGTAGCCGCCGTTGCCGTAGGTCGGGTAGTACGGGTCGCCGACCCCGGCCGCGCCGGGTTGGAAGTCAGAAGCGGAAGCGGGAACGGCCAGGAACAGGCTCAGGGCACTGGCAGCAGAGACGATCAGCCTCTTGCGCACGTGGTCCTCCAGGGATCACCGGAACGATGGGGTTGGATCGATCCTTGTCCCGGGTGCGCCCCGTCCACTCCCAAATTGTGAGATGTTCATGAAAAGAAACCCGCCGACATGACGGCTTCGCAGCGCTGCCGCGAAGCCGTCACACCGTCCCGCGGGCCCCACCCGTCACCCGCACCCCACCCATCACTCCCGCCCCACCCGCCACTCACGATCCGAGCGTCACCGGCGCCCGCACCAGCGAGCCGTACTCCGTCCACGAGCCGTCGTAGTTCTTCACGTGCGGGTACCCGAGCAGTTCGGTGAGCGCGAACCAGGTGTGCGCGGAGCGCTCGCCGATCCGGCAGTACGCGATCACCTCGCGCTCCGCTTCCACGCCCTTCCCCGCGTACAGCTCCCGCAGCTCCTCCGCCGAGCGGAACGACCCGTCGTCGTTGGCCGCCTGCGACCAGGGGACGTTGACCGCGCCCGGGATGTGCCCGGGCACCTGCGCCTGCTCCTGCGGAAGGTGCGGGGGTGCGATCAGCTCGCCCCGGAACTCGGCCGGCGAGCGGACGTCCACCAGCACCGCGTCCGCCCCGGGCTTGGCGAACACCTCCGCCTTGGCCAGGACCTCGTCCCGCAGCGCCCGCAGCTCCGGCCGTTCGGGCCCGCCGATCCGGTAACCGGTGTGCTGGTAGTCCATCACCTCGGGGGTGAGCTCCCGCCCCTCCAGCTCCCACTTCTTGCGCCCGCCGTCCAGCAGCCGCACCGGCCCGTAGCCGCGCAGCCGCAGCAGCCAGTAGGCGTAGGCGGCGAACCAGTTGTTGTTGCCGCCGTAGAGCACCACGGTGGTGTCGTCCTCGACCCCGGCCGCCCGCAGCAGGTGCTGGACGCCGTCGCGGTCGACGTAGTCCCGGCCGACCTGGCTGTGCAGGTCGGTGGTCCAGTTCCAGCCGACCGCGCCGGGGATGTGGTCCCGGTCGTAGGCCTCGGTGTCCTCGTCCACCTCGACGACCCGGATCGTCCCGTCGTCCAGGTGGTGGGCCAGCCATTCGGTGCGGACCAACGCCTCGGGGTGCGCGTAGCCGTTGCCGGTCATCCCAGGCCTCCTTCGCTCTGCCCAGGTCGCTGCGCCCGACGGGGCACGGTGGGCCGCACGAGGACGGCGGGGCGTACGGGCACGGCGAGGCGCCGGCGACCGGGCCGGACAGTTCGAACCTACGCCGCCCGTCCGGCCCCGGCCACCCCGGCCGGGAGATCTTCCCGGGCACCCCCGCCCGGGAAGCCCGCCCGTGCGCCGTCAGCCCTGCGCCGCGCCGCCGAGCCGCGCCACGTAGTACAGGTTCAGCACGTCCCCCTCGACCCGCTTCGCCTCGACCGAGCGGAACCCGGCCACCGCCAGCATCCGCCGCGCCGTCTGCTCGCCCCAGACCGTCCCGAGGCCCTCCCCGCCCTCGCCGAGCGAGACGGTCATGCAGTAGAAGGTCGAGAAGGTGTAGAGCGCGGGCGCCAGCGGGTGGTCGATGTTCTCCGCCAGCTCACTGCTGGCGGCGATGTCGCCCATCAGGAAGACGCCGTCGGGCCGCAGCGCGCCCGCGACGGCGGCCAGCGTGCGGGTCGGGCGGGCCAGGTCGTGGATCACGTCGAAGGCGGTGACCAGGTCGTACTCCCCGGTCAGCCCGGCCGAGTCGGCGACCTCGAACCGGGCGTTGCGCAGGCCCAGTTCGGCCGCCGCCGCGCGGGCGGCGGCGATCCCCTCGGCGGAGATGTCGATGCCGGTGAACCGGCTCTCCGGGAAGGCCCGGGCGAGCACCGTGACGGCGTGCCCCTGCCCGGTGCCGATGTCCACCACGTCGATCCCGGCGCGCAGCCGCTCGGTCAGCCCGTCCGCCAGCGGCACGATCGCGTCCACCAGCGCCAGGTCGTACACCCGGGCGCTCTCCTCGGCCTGGAGCCGCTGGAAGCGCGGGTACGCCGAGTACGGCATGCCGCCGCCGGTGCGGAAGTGCCCGAGCAGCTCCTGTTCGACCTCGCCCATCATCGCGAGGAAGGGCATCATCCCGGCCAGGTTGTCCGGCCCGGCCGCCCTGGTCAGTGACGCCGCGTGCTCGGGCGGCAGCACATAGGCGCGCTCCTGCGGGTCGTACTCCACGAAGCCGGCGACGACCATGCAGCCGAGCCACTCGCGCACGTAGCGCTCGTTCAGTCCGGCGGCCCGGGCGATCTCCTCGCCGGTCGAGGGGGCGAGTCCGGCCATCAGGTCGAACAGCCCGGTCTGGTGGCCGATGCTGACCATCAGGCCCAGGCAGGCGTCGTTGAGGACCTGCAGCACGCGCCCGCCGAAGGCCTCCTGTCTCACCGCGTCCGGTTCCCGTACGGACATGACTTCCTCCTCCGCGACCGGGCCGGCACCCCCTCGTCAGTCACGCTACGCCGCTCACCCGAACGGCCCCACAGCACGGGCCGTGGGGCCGTTCGGCGGATGGTCCGGCGGCTCCCGACGCGGCGCCGGACCGTTCGGATCGGCGGTAACGGTCCGCTCAGGAGAAGACGACGGAGCGCAGCTTCAGCCGGTCGCCGAGCTTCTTGCCGGGGTTCATGACGTAGAACACGTCACCCTCGCAGCCGAAGTCCAGGTAGACCGTGGCCGTGGAGCGGGTGAGGTTCTCCGGCGCGAAGCCCGGAGCGTCCTCGGTCGTCCACGGCAGGTCGATGCACTCGCCGCTCCGCGGGTCGGCGAGGCCGGTGATGACCCCGGGGCCGACCTTGTAGAGGAAATCGCCCTCCGCGGCGTTGGCGGAGAAGGGAACGGCGAGGACGAGGGCGACGGCGCTGGCGGCGGCGAGCACGGCGTTGCGGAGACGCATGGGCGAGGGCCTTTCAGGTGGTACCCGGCGGTACCCGGATTCATCGGTGCGAGATCACCCTAGAGGCCCAAAATCCGCAAAAACGGTTCTTCTAATCCACCTATTCGAGTGGTTTAAGGGTTAAAACCGCTACCCGTCACCCTGTGGAGGGTCACCGGAAACCCCGTCAGTTCGGCGGAGCGGTGAAGTAGTACCCCGAGTCGACGAGCACCGGCAGGTACGCCTTCAGCGCCGCCACCGTCTGAGAGCGGTCCCCGCCGCCGTCGTGGTTGAGCACGATCGACCCGGGCCGGACGTTCTTGAGGATCCGGTCGATGATCGCCGAGGTGCCGGGACGGGCCCAGTCCCTCGGGTCCACCGACCAGGCCATGTTCCGCATCCCGAGGTCGGCGGCCACCTTGAGCGAGGCCGCGGACCAGTCCCCGCCCGGCGCGCGGAACCAGGTGGGCTGCCGGCCGGTGGTGCGGTGCAGCAGGTCGGAGGTGCGCTCCAGCTCGTCCCGCACCTTGGCCTCGGACAGGTGCCGCAGGTCCGGGTGGGTCCAGGTGTGGTTGGCGATGTGGTGGCCGCGGTCCGCGATCTCCCGGACCAGGGCGGGGTGCTCGACCACGTTCTCGCCGATCAGGAAGAACGTCGCCCTGATCCCGTACTGCTCCAACAGTGTCAGCACGGTCGGCGTGTGGCGGGGGTCCGGGCCGTCGTCGATGGTGAGCGCCACCACCCGCCGCTCCGGGTCCAGTTCGTACACCGGCTTGGCCTCCGCCTCGGTGAGCACGCGGCTCACGGGCACCGTACTCGGCGCGGCGGACGGCGGCACCGACGAGGACGCCGCGGACGGCGTGCCCCCCGGGACCACCGACGGCGCGGCTGCCGTGGCCGGCGCGGCACCCGGCCCTCCCGGCGCCCCCTCGGTCCCCGCCGGGGCGGACCGGGCGGCGGCGGCGCCCGCCCCGTCCGCGGCTCCGCCCTCCCCGCCGCCCACGTAGCTCCGACATCCGGCAGCCGTGCCCAGGAGGGACATTCCCGCCGCAACCAGTAGCAATCTGCGCGAAGTAATCTGACGATCTGACAGCATTGTGGATGCATGCCCCGGCCGTCACCGCCCCTCCCGGGGGCAACTCCGACGGCCCCGATCACCACTCCGACGGCCCAGGGCCACCGGCCGTCCACCCCGCTTCCGAAGATCTTCCACGGATCTTCCCCGACCGGACGCTCCACCTCCTGTCCGGACCGCTACGCTGTGCCTTCCCCAGTGTGATGATCTGCCATCAGAGGACGTGGCCATGACGACAAGTCAGGACTCCCCCCGCCCGGGCCCGCAGGACGACGACTCCCCCGAGCTCAGCCAGTGGGAACGTTTCGGCGTCGACACCACCGCCCCGCACTCTGCGCGCGTGTACGACTACTGGCTGGGCGGGAAGACCAACTTCCCGCCGGACCGCGCCATGGGGCAGGCCATCGAGCAGGCCGTTCCCAGCGTCAAGGCGATGGCCAAGGCCAACCGGGCGTTCCAGGGCCGGGCCGTGCGCTACCTGGCCCGGGAGCACGGCATCCGCCAGTTCCTCGACCTCGGCACCGGCATCCCGACCTCGCCGAACACCCACGAGATCGCCGAGGCGGTCAGCCCCGGGACCCGGGTGGTCTACGTCGACAACGACCCGATCGTGCTCGCCCACGCCCGCGCGCTGATGGTCTCCAGCCCGGCCAGCCGCACCACCTACATCCACGCCGACCTGCGCAAGCCCGAGGAGCTGTTCGCCGACCCGGCGCTGACCGCCACCCTCGACCTCACCCAGCCGGTCGGCCTGCTGATGATCGCCGTCCTGATGCTGATCGCCGACGAGGACGACCCGTGGGGCCGGGTCGCCGCGCTGCGCGACGCCCTTCCGGCCGGCAGCTGCATCGCCCTGACCACCCCGACCCCGGACTTCGACCCGGAGGCCGTCGGCAAGGTCGCCGAAGCCGCCCGGGCCGGCGGGATGACCCTGGTGCCGCGCGGCTACGACGACGTGGTCCGCTTCTTCGACGGCTGGGACCTGGTCGAGCCGGGCGTCGCCCCGGTGCTGGCCTGGCGCCCGGACGGCGAGCCCCCGGCCGACCCGAAGGCCGCGTACTACTGGGGCGGCGTCGCCATCAAGCGCTGACCGACGAACGCCGGGTGGGACGGCCGCGAACCGTCCCACCCACCGCGGCCGTCACTTCAGCAGCCGCGACAGCCGCCGGTCCGCCAGCGGCCTGCCCCCGGTCTGACAGGTCGGGCAGTACTGGAACGAGGAGTCCGCGAAGGACACCTCACGAATCGTGTCCCCGCAGACCGGGCAGGGCTGACCGGTCCGGCCGTGCACCCGCAGCCCGAGCTTCTTCTCCGCCTTCAGCTCCCCCGCCGCCAGCCCGCGCGAACGCTCCACCGCCTCGCGCAGCGTGCCGCCCAGCGCCTCGTACAGCCGGGCCACCTCGTCCTCCGTCAGGCTCCCGGCGAGCTTGTACGGCGACATCCGGGCCGCGTGCAGCACCTCGTCCGAGTAGGCGTTGCCCACCCCCGCCAGCACACCCTGGTCCCGCAGCACGCCCTTGAGCCGCCGCCGCTCGCCGTGCAGCAGCGCCGCGAACTCCGCCAGGGTGAACGCCGGGTCCAGCGGGTCCGGCCCGAGCCGGGCCACCCCCGGCACCTCGGCCGGATCCCGCACCACGTACACCGCCAGCCCCTTCTTCGACCCCGCCTCGGTGAGGTCGAACCCGTCCCCGGCCTCACCCGCCAGCCGCACCCGCAACGCCAACGGGTTGCGCGGCCCCGGCCGCGGCGGCTCGACGGGCAGGCCCTCCTTCCACCGCAGCCAACCGGCCCGGGCCAGGTGAACCACCAGGTGCAGCCCCTCGGCCTCGACATCCAGGAACTTCCCGCGCCTGCCCACCGCCCCGACCGTCCGCCCCTCCAACGCCGCCACCGGCGGTTCGTACGTCTTCAGCGCACTGATCGCCACCGGCTGCACCCGAGCGATCACCCGCCCGATCAACCGCTCGGACAGGAACACACTCAACGCCTCGACCTCGGGCAGCTCCGGCATGCGCCCAGTCTCCCCCACCCCACCACCCCCCGCCCGCCCGCACCTCCCTCCCCCCACCCCACCCCACCGAGAGCAACACCCCCGAGAACGCCCCTCTCCCCACCCCCACCCCCACCGCGATCGGGCCCCTCCCACCCCCGCGAGAGGGACGCGCTGCGGAAGGGGGCGGCGCAGGGGGTGGGTGCGGAGAGGGGCGTGACGGGTGATTTTCAGACTGCCAACGGTCTCCACACCCCACCCACAGGGTCGGCAGTCTGAAAATCATCCAGCCCCCGGAGCACCCACCCCCGGAGCCGCCCCCGGCCCCCCACCCTCCCGAAAGCCCCCAACAACACCACCCACCCCCCGTTGCCCACCCCCACCCCGAGGCGCACGCTGGACCCAGGGAGGTGCCGCGCACCATGAGCACCCTTGAGGAACAGATCGACATCGCCGCCCCCGTCCTCGCCGCCTGGGAGCAACTGCACCGGGTGCACGAGTACCCCCGGTTCGTCGACGGCGTCAGCAGCGCCCAGCCGCACGGCCGGAACCTCGCGCACCTCGGGGTGGAGGTCGACGGCGAGCGGCACTCGGTCGATGCCGAGATCACCGACCGCGGCCGGGGCCGGGTGATGGCCTGGCGGACGCTGGATCCGCTCCCGCTGCGCGGCGCCTTCGCGCTGCTGCCGCTCGATGCCCGGCACACCCGCTTGCAGATCCGGGTGGAGTACGACCCGGAGGCGGTGCGGCGCGAGTTCGGCGGGCCGCGCGGTTTCGCCCAGGCCGGGGCGATCGAGCGGGCGGTGCGCGAGGATCTGGACCATTTCCGGGAGCTGGTCGAGGCGCGGGTGAACGCCGCCGGGGCCGACCCGTAAGCATCGGATAAGCCCAGCTCAGCGCGGGCGGTGAGGCTCTTCACAGCGCACCGCCCGGCAGACCGTTTCGGTTTCAACCTGTGGCAGACTCGGGTGCCATGGACATCGGGCCGGTCACCAGGACGCTCCGCGCGGCGGTCTTCGCCGCGCTGGTCGTGCTGCTCGCCGGGCTCGGCCAGGTGCTGGTCACCGGCCGCACGCTGCCGGTCGGCCCGATGCTGCTGGCCTCGGCCGCCGTCTTCGCGGTGGCCTTCTCGCTGGCCGGCCGCGAGCGCGGCTTCCCGGCGATCGCGGCGGTGTTCCTGCCCCTGGAGCTGGGCGCCGGCGCGCTGTTCGACCTCGCGCAGAGCACGTGTCCCTCGCTGCCGCCCGGCGCCGGGCACGGCCTCCGGCCGCTGCTGTGCGGTGGCGGTTCGCTCGGCGGTTTCCTGCTCGGTCACGGCGTCTCCGCGCAGGCCGGTGTGCTGCTGCTCCTGCTGCTGCACACGGTGATCGCGCTGGCCGGCGCCTACTGGCTGCGCCGTGCGGACGCCGCGCTGTGCTGCCTGGCCGGCGCCGTCCGGATGGTGGGCGAGTTCCTGCACCGCCATCTGCCGGCCGCCGCCCGCTGGCTGCGGCTGCTGGCCGCCCCGCTGCCGGCCCGTCCGCCGGCGCGGGTGCCGTTCCCCCGGGCCAGCCGCGCGCTGGTCCCCGCCGAGGACGTCGTCGTCCGCCCGGCCGTCCGGCGCGGTCCGCCGGTGTTCGCCCTGGCCGTCTGAGCCGCGGGTCTCCCCGCCCGCTCGGTCGGCTGTTCTCTCCCCGCGCAGGCCTCGACGGGCCGCGCCGCCCCGTACGCCCGAGAGCACAGGACGACACCCCATGAGCAACACCCGCAAGACCGCCAAGAAGGCCTCCGCCACCGACCGCATGCGCGTCGCCCGCGCCCAGGCCGAGCGCTCCGACCGCATGCGCCGCCGGGTGGTGGTCGGCGGCGCCTCGGTCGCCGTCCTCGCCCTCGCGGCGGGCGTGGCCTTCGCCGTCGGCGGCTCCTCCGGCTCCGGTTCGAGCGCCGCGAGCGGCCCGCTGGTCGTGCCGGCCAACGCGAGCGGCACCGACGGCACCGTGGTCACCTACGGCAAGGCCGACGCCCCGCACACCCTGGACGTCTACGAGGACTTCCGCTGCCCGTTCTGCGAGCAGCTGGAGACCACCACCGGCACGGCGATCCAGCAGCTCGCGGACGACGGCACGTACAAGGTCCAGTACCACCTGGCGACGTTCCTGGACAACAACCTCGGCGGCAAGGGCTCGCGCACCGCGCTGGCCGCGGCCGGCGCCGCGCTGAACGAGGGCGTGGACAAGTTCAAGGCCTTCCACGACGTGCTGTACGCCAACCAGCCGGACGAGCGCAGCGACGCCTTCGGCGACGTCAACCACATCCTGGACCTGGCCGGCCAGGTGCCCGGCCTGAAGACCGACGGTTTCGTGAAGGCCGTCCAGGACGGCACCTACGCGCCGTGGGCGGCCAAGGTCAACGAGGAGTTCAACAAGAGCGACGTCACCGGCACGCCGACCGTCAAGCTGGACGGCAGGAAGCTGGACGTCCTCTCCAACGGCAAGGCCGTCTCCCCCGAGCAGTTCACCGCGATGGTCAAGCAGGTGACCGGATGACGGCCGGCGCGCCCGCCGTGCGGCCCACGTACGGCGCGAGCCGCCCGTTCGCCTGGCTGCTGCTGATCGGCGGCGCCGTCGGCCTGTTCGCCTCGGCGGTCCTCACCCTGGACAAGATCCGGCTGCTGGAGGACCCGTCCTACGTCCCCAACTGCAACATCAACCCGATCATCAGCTGCGGTTCGATCATGCGCAGCGCGCAGGCGGAGGCCTTCGGCTTCCCCAACTCGCTGATCGGGCTGGTCGCCTTCGGGGTGGTCGTCGCGGTCGGTGCCGGGCTGCTCTCGGGGGCGGCGTTCCGGCGCTGGTTCTGGCTCGGCCTGCAGGCCGGGACGGTGTTCGGGGTCGGCTTCGTGACCTGGCTGATGTACCAGGCGCTGTACCGGATCGGTGCGCTCTGCCCGTACTGCATGGTGGTGTGGGCCGCGGTGATCCCGCTGTTCTGGTACACCACGCTGCACAACCTGCGCTCGGGCGTGATCCCGGTGGGCCCGCGGCTGCGGACGGCCGTCCGGGAGGCGGCCCGCTATCACTGGGTCGTCCCGGCCCTCTGGTACGCGGTGATCGCGCTGCTGATCCTCAACCGGTTCTGGTACTACTGGAGCACCCTGATCTGATCCCGTCCGCCGCCCCTTCCCCCGCGGCAGGGGCGGCGGACCGTCTCCCGGTGAGGCCGCCGATGCGCCGCAGGATCGTCCTCTTCGTCTCCCTGTCCGTGGACGGCTACTTCGAGGGCCCGGACCACGACCTCGGCTGGAATCTCGTCGACGACGAGGTGCACACCCACTTCAATCGCGAGCTCGCCCGAATGGGTGGTTTCGTCTCCGGCCGGGTGACGCACGAGCTGATGGCCTCCGTCTGGCCCACCGCCGACCAGGACCCGGCCGCCGACGGTCCGACGGCCGAGTTCGCGGGCATCTGGCGCGCGATGCCGAAGACCGTCTTCTCCCGCACCCTCGACCACGCCGACTGGAACACCACCGTCGTCCACGAGGTCACCTTGGAGTCGGTCGCCGCCCTCACCGCCGGCCCCGGCGGCGACCTCTGCCTCAGCGGGGCGAACCTGGCCGAGTCCTTCCTCGCCCTCGACCTGATCGACGAGTTCCGGCTCTACGTCCACCCCGTCGTGCTCGGCCGCGGCACGCTCTTCTTCCGCCCGACCGACCACCCCACCCCGCTCGCCCTGGCCGAGACCCACCGCTTCACCAACGGCGTGACGCTGCTGCGCTACGAGCGCGTCGGCCCGTCGCCCCTGGACGGGTGACGGGCCGGCGCGACGGACGGGCGGGTCAGAAGACGTACGCCTCGACCTCGGCGAGCAGCTCGGCCCGGCGACGCTCGCTGATGAAGGAGGCGCGGAAGGAGTTCGCCGCCAGCCGGCGCAGGGCCTCCTGGTCGAGGGCGAGGGCCTCGCGCACGGCGCGGAAGTTGTCCTCCACGTAGCCGCCGAAGTACGCCGGGTCGTCGGAGTTGACGGTGACCAGCAGCCCGGCCTCCAGCATCTCGTCCAGCGGGTGGTCGGCGAGGGTGTCGATGCAGCGCAGCCGGACGTTGGAGAGCGGGCAGAGGGTCAGCGGGATCTGCTCGCGCACCAGGCGGGCGACCAGCTCGCCGTCCTCCAGGCAGCGCAGCCCGTGGTCGATCCGCTCGACGCCGAGGACGTCCAGCGCCTCGGTGATGTACGCGGCCGGGCCCTCCTCGCCCGCGTGGGCGACCCTCCGCAGCCCGGCCTCGGCGGCCCGGCGGTACACCTCGCGGAACTTCACCGGCGGGTGGCCGACCTCGGCGGAGTCCAGGCCGATGCCGGTGATCCGGTCGAAGTACGGGCGGGCGGCCTCGAAGGTCTCCAGCGCGGACTCGGCCGACTCGTCCCGCAGGAAGCACATGATCAGCTGGGCGCTGATGCCGTACCGCTCCTCGCCGCGCTCCAGCGCCCGGGTCAGTCCGTCCACCACCGCGCCCAGCGGGACCCCGCGCGCGGTGTGCGCCTGCGGGTCGAAGAAGATCTCCGCGTGGCGGACGCCCTGCTCGGCGGCCCGGGCCAGGTAGGCGTCGGCCAGGTCGGTGAAGTCGTCCTCGGTGCGCAGCACGGCCATCAGCGCGTAGTAGAGGTCCAGGAAGGACTGGAGGTCGCTGAAGGAGTACGCCTCGCGCAGCGCCTCGGTGTCGGCGTACGGCAGCTCTACGCCGTTGCGGGCGGCGAGTTCGAAGGCGAGTTCGGGCTCCAGGGTGCCTTCGATGTGCAGGTGGAGTTCGGCCTTGGGAAGCGGCATGTGCGATCTGTCCGAGCGTCGGCGGGATGGTTTCTGAGGAACGCGGAAGGATTCATCCTACGAGCCGCGCCCACCGGCCGGGTGCAGCCGCGACGGTCCCCGGGCACCCTGGAGGAGGGGACTTCCGCCGAGGAGGCACCGAGATGCGGCACGCCGACGACCCGCACATCCGGCCCGCGGGCATCTCCCCGCACGCCCTGGGCAACGACACGCTCCTGCACGAGCTGGAACAGCTCCACCGCACGCGCCACGAGACCTTCCTGTACGGCTCGGAGGAGGCGCTGAAGCGGCACACGCTGCGCACCGGGGAGCTGGAGGCCGAGTTCCTGCACCGCTTCCCCGGCCGGCAGGTCACCGCGGCCCGGACCAGGGCCGGGGCCAGGGCCCGGGAGGCGGCCGCCCGGGTGGAGTCGCTGCCGGAGTGAGCGGAGCGGAGCGCCCACCCGCCGGGACACGCCGGGCGCGCCGAGGCGTGCCCGGAGCCGGGCGGTCAGGGAGGGTGTGAGGGCAGACGCACCGGACCCCGACCCACCTGGGAGCCCCGCATGCCCATCGCCAGCGTCAACCCCGCGACCGGCGAGACCCTCCAGACCTTCGAACCGCTCGACGCGGCCGGCATCGAGCGGCGGCTGGCCCGCGCCGAGGCCGCCTTCCACGGCTACCGCGGCACCACCTTCGCCGCCCGCGCCGAACTGATGCACCGCGCCGCCGACCTGCTGGACCGGGAGCAGGAGGCGGTCGCCCGCACCATGACCGAGGAGATGGGCAAGCCGCTCGCCGCCTCCCGCGCCGAGGCCGCCAAGTGCGCCAAGGCGATGCGCTGGTACGCGGACAACGCCGAGGCGCTGCTCGCCGACGAGCACCCGGCCCCGGCCGACGTCGCCGACTCCGGGGCCACCCGCGCCTACGTCCGCTACCGCCCCCTCGGCCCGGTGCTGGCCGTGATGCCGTGGAACTTCCCGCTCTGGCAGGTCGTCCGGTTCGCCGCGCCGGCCCTGATGGCGGGCAACGTCGGCCTGCTCAAGCACGCGTCCAACGTGCCGCGCACCGCGCTGGCGATCGAGGAGCTGTTCCGGCGGGCCGGCTTCCCGGAGGGCTGCTTCCAGACGCTGCTGATCGGCTCGGGCGCGGTCGAGGGCGTGATCCGGGACCGCAGGGTCACCGCCGTCACCCTCACCGGCAGCGAGCCGGCCGGGCGGGCGGTCGCGGCCACCGCGGCGGACGAGGTCAAGAAGGCCGTCCTGGAGCTGGGCGGCAGCGACCCGTTCGTCGTGCTGCCGAGCGCCGACCTGGACGCCGCGGTGCGCACCGCCGTCCGGGCCCGGGTGCAGAACAACGGCCAGTCCTGCATCGCCGCCAAGCGCTTCATCGTGCACACCGACGTGTACGAGCGCTTCACCGCCGCCTTCACCGAGGCGATGCGGGCGCTGAAGGTCGGCGACCCGATGGACGAGGACACCGACGTCGGCCCGCTGGCCAGCCGCCAGGGCCGGGACGACCTGGAGGAGCTGGTCGAGGACGCCCGCACCCGCGGCGCCCGGGTGGAGTGCGGCGGCGGACGCCCGGAGGGCTGGGACACCGGCTGGTTCTTCGAGCCCACCGTGCTGACCGGCATCACCCCGGCGATGCGGATCCACCAGGAGGAGACCTTCGGCCCGGTCGCCACCGTCCACCGGGTGGCCGACCTGGACGAGGCGGTGGCGGCCGCCAACGACTCGCCGTTCGGGCTCAGCTCCAACGTCTGGACCACCGACGAGGCCGAGCGGGAGCGCTTCGTCCGGGACATCCAGGCCGGCGGGGTGTTCTTCAACGGCATGACGGCCTCCCACCCGGCGCTGCCGTTCGGCGGCGTCAAGCGCTCCGGGTTCGGGCGGGAGCTGTCCGGGCACGGGATCCGGGAGTTCTGCAACGTCACCACGGTGTGGATCGGCTGAGCCGCACCTCCCGGCCCCGTGCCCGTCCCGGCCGGGTCAGGACGCCATGCGGTGCCGGCCCGGCCCGGGGGTCATCCAGCGGGCGATCACGCCGCCCATCGCGATGAGCGTCAGGCCCCGGAAGATCGCCATCGGCACCAGCACCGGCAGCAGGCTCACGCCCGGATCCGCCGGGATCGGAGACAGCGCGCAGCGCTCAGCCCCTGGGGCGCGGACGTCCGGCGACCGACCAGCCGTGCAGGTGGCGCAGGTAGTCGTGGGCGTCCGGCAGGGTGTCCACCAGGTTCCGCTGCTGACGCTCGATCCGGTCGAACAGCGGCTCGGCACCGCGCACCGACTCCGGCCGGTGGGCCAGCGCGGGCAGCGGGGCGTCCGGCTCCACGCCGAGCCCGGCCAGCACGGCGCAGTAGCCGGCGTTGGACCAGAGCCGACCCGGTTCGGGGGCGCCGCCGCCGCAGTACGGCCGCTCTTCGGCCGGCGGGGCGCCCAGCGGCAGCCCGGCCCGGTAGGCGACGGTCTTGGCGCGCAGGCTCGCCGGGACGTCGATCTCCCGGTGGGCGCGCCAGAACGGGGTGTCGGTGCGCGGCGCGCAGGCGTAATGCGCCTGGACGAAGTCCCGGGCCTCGTCGAACTCGGTGGCCACCGCGCGGTTGAAACCGTCCAGCAGGGCCGGGGTGAAGGCACCCGCCGGGAAGTGGCGCACCAACTGCTGGAGCGCGCTGACGACGAAGTGCAGCGCGGTCGGCTCCAGCGGGTCCAGCAGGCCCGCGCTCGCACCGATGCCGACGCAGTTGCGCACCCAGGCGCGGCGGGTGCGCCCGGCCCGGAAGACCGTCTCGGCGACCTCGGCGCGGTCCGGGTCCAGGCCCCAGAGGCGGCACAGCTGCTCGGTGGCGGTGCCGGCGTCGGCGAAGGCGCCGGCGTAGACGTAGCTGGACTCGAACCGGCCGAGCAGCGGGACCTTGCCGGCCCAGCCGGACGGCATCGCGATCACCGTGCGGTACGGTTCGATGCCGAGCGCGTAGTCGTCGTGCGGCAGCCGAACGGTCACCGCGCGGTCGCACGGCTGGTCGCCGAGGTCGAGGTAGGGCTCGGCCATCGCCTGGCGCAGCAACCGGGCGCGCGGACCGGAGCAGTCGACGAAGAGGTCGCCGCTCAGCGCCTCGCCGGCGGTGGTGTGCAGCGTCTCCAGGTAGCCGTTGGCGTCCAGGTCGACCCGGGCCAGGGTGCCCGGCACCCTGAGCACTCCCAGCTCGGTGGTGGCGTGGCGGCGCAGGAAGTCGGTCAGCCGGGCCCGGTCGAGGTGCCAGCCGTAATGGGTGGCCCGACTGCCGTCCATCCAGCGCGGGGAGCGCCGGGCGTCCAGCAGCGGGGGCTCCCGGAAACAGGCGTGGTCGAAGGGCACGGCGGTGACGCCGTGCTGGTGACGGTTGAACCAGTAGTGCGAGAGCGGGAGCCGGTCGTGCTCGGGCAGCGGCCCGTACGGGAGGTAGAAGGCGTCGGGGCCGCCCTGCGGCAACTGCCGGGCGTCCGGGCGGCCGGCGCCGGGAGTTCGCCAGTTGACGAACCGCACGGCCGTCCCGAAGGAGGCGTCGCACGCGCGCATCCAGTCGTCCTCGGCGATGCCGAGCGGGTCGAAGAAGGAGTCCTGCAGGGCCGGCAGAGCCGCCTCGATCCCGGCGTCGCCGGCCGTCTCGGGCTCCTCCAGGACGGTCACCGACACGGTGCCCTGCAGCGCCGCTCTGAGATGGGCCGCCGTCATCCAGCCGGCCGGGCCTCCGCCCAGCACCACCACGCTCGCGATCCGGGCCTCCATCGCCGTTCCCCTCCGCTCCTCGACCGTCGGCCCAGCGTGCGGGGGCGGGCTATGGCGCAGCCATATCGCGGGCCGCCCGCCGGAATATACGGAATTCATAGCTCGGGAACCGAAGCTCGGAGCGGCGGACCGAAAGCACCGCCACAACCGGCCCCGGGAGGACGCCATGGAACAGAACACCGCCCCGACCGAGCTCCGCGTGGCGGAGCAGAACGGCGCGGGAATCCCCGACGGCCCGGACCGGGAGTTCCGGGAACAGCCGGAGCGGTACGAGCCGGCCGCCGGGCGCGGCCTGGACTTCGGGCACGCCGGCGGCTGTGGCTGACCGGAAGACCACGGCACCGGACCGTGGCGCGGCCGGGGATCAGCCGGCCAGCGCCCTGATCCGTTCCGGGACCGCCCCGACGATGTCGCCGATTGGCAGTTCGGCAGCGAACAGCCGGACCAGCGACGTCAGTTGGAACACCGGGCGGGGCTCCGCCGAGACGGCCAGCAGCCGGGCCTCGGCCAGGGCGTCGAGCAGGTCCGCGGCCGTCGGTTCGCCGATCCCGAGCAGGGCCGCCGCCCCGCGCGCCGTGAAGGTGCTGGCGCTGGCCCGGGCCAGCAGGTGCAGCACGATCCGGGCGGCCGGGGGGAGGGCGCGGTGGCCGGGGCGCAGGCTCTCCCGGACGTCCAGGTCGCCGAGCCGCAGTTCGTTCAGCCGTCGGTCGGGCGGTTCGAGCCGGTCGGCGAGGGCGGCGGGCGACCAATGCGGGTGGGTGGCCAGCCGGGCCGCGCTGATCCGCAGCGCGAGCGGCAGCCGGTCGCACAGTTCGACGATCCGGGCAGCCGAGGCCGGGTCGGCGGCCACCCGCTCTCGACCGGCGACGGTGGCGAGCAACTGGTAGGCGTCCGGGAACTCCAGCGGGCCGAGCTGAAGCGCACGGCTGCCCTCGACCGCGGCCAGCGGACTGCGGCTGGTGACCAGGGTGCGGCAGGGCCCGTCGCCGGGCAGCAGCGGGCGGACCTGCCGTTCGTCGGCCGCGTCGTCCAGCACCAGAAGCAGCCGCCGGCCGGCCAGCCGGCTGCGGAACAGCTGGACGCGCTCGTCCAGGCCGTCCGGGATCTCCCGGGGGTGGGCGCCGAGCGCGCGCAGGAACGAGCCCAGCACCCCTGTCGGATCGCGGGGGCGGGCCTGCCGGGCGCGCAGGTCCGCGTACAGCTGGCCGTCCGGGAAGTCGCAGCGGGCCAACCGGGCGGCGCGGACGGCGAGCGCGGACTTGCCCACCCCGGGCGGGCCGGTGACCACGGTGACCGGGCCGGGTGCCGGGTCGGGCCGCAACCGGGCGCGCAGCAGGGCGAGTTCGTCCGCACGCCCGGTGAAGTCCGGGTCGGCTGCGGGCAGCGTCGCGGGGGGCAGGCCGGTCCAGAGGGTGACCGGCGCGGACTCGACGGCGGCGGGCGCGGCGGCCGGGGCGGACAGTTCGCCGTGCAGAACGGCCCGGTGCAGGGCCCGCAGGCCGGGGCCCGGGTCGACGCCCAGTTCCTCGACGAGCAGCCGACGGCCGTGCTGATAGACGCCGAGCGCGTCCGCCTGCCGGCCGCAGCGGTGCAGGGCGGTCATCAGCTGGCCGCGCAGCTTCTCGCGGACCGGATGCTCGGCGACCAGGCTGGTCAGTTCGGCCACCAGGGCGTCGTGCCGGCCGAGTTCGAGCTCGGCGTCGATCCGGTGCTCCAGGGCGGTCAGCCGCAGCTCCTCCAGCCGGGGCAGTTCACGGCCGGTCAGGTGCTCGGTGGTGCCGGCCAGCGGGGTGCCGCGCCAGTGCGCGAGGGCGGCGCACAGCAGTTCGGCCGCGCGGCGGGGCCGGCCGGCGGCGAGTTCGGCGCGGCCCTGCTCGGCGGCGCGCTCGAAGGCGTGCAGGTCGAAGGTGGCCGTGCCGAGGTCCAGCCGGTAGCCGGGGGGGCGGCGGAGCAGAGCGACCTCCGGGCCGAGCCGACCGCGGAGCCGGGAGACGTAGGTGTACAGCTGGGCGTTGCGGGTGGCCGGCGGGTCGCAGCCCCAGAGCAGCGTGCTGAGCCGTTCGTCCGGCAGCAGCCGGCCCTCGGCGAGCAGCAGGGCGGCCAGCACGGTGCGCTGCTTCGCGCCGTCCAGCGGCACCTCCCGGCCGCCGTCCAGCACGTCCACCGGGCCGAGAATCCGTAACTCCATGCCGTCCCCCCTCCCCGGGCGCCGCCGAGCGCCGAGCGGGCCGCGCGGCAACCACCGGTTGACTCCCTCCGGCCGCGGCCGCGGCGCGTTCGAGCGGCGTTCATCGCCGACGTGTTCGTTGGTAACAGAATCGCATCGGACACGACAAGAAATGCTTCAGGAAGCTGCCACCGGAATCAGGCCCGGGTGCCGGCCCGAAACCCCCGGGGACAGCTAGGGGACAGCATCGTGCCGCACGGCCGCCGCCCCTGCTCGGACCTGCCGCGAAGTGCGATGCTGAATGGCCCGGGCGGCAGTTCGCCCTCCGGCTTTCGCCCCGCGCACGGGTGTTCGCCCGGCCGCCACCTGACTGCGCGAAAGGAGGCACGGCCCGACCCCCCGCCACACGGGCGGGCCCCCGCCGCTCATGCAACTGGCCCTGTTCCTGGTCCTGTCCTTCGTCGTCCTGCTGCTCACCATCGCCGTTCTCTCGGCCGGGGCCCGTCGCCTGCTCGGGCTGCGGATCGGCCGCACCCGGGCGCTGCTGACCAGCCTGGTCGGCCTCGGCGCGGCCGCCGTGATCGGCGCGGCCATGGGGGACTCACGGCGCGGTGCCCTGATCACCGTGCAGCTCAGCTGCGCGGTACTGGTCTCGACGGCCTTCCTCGCGCTGTCCGAGGTCGTGCTGCCCAGCGGCTCGATATCCGGCGTGGTGCGCTGGCCGCAGGCCGTCCGCCGCCGGCTTGCCCGGGGCCGCCGCTACACCGAGCTGAGCCGGATCGCGGTGCGGCACGGGCTCGGGCGCTGGCTGCGCGGGCGCGGCCGCAGCGCCGGCCCGAGCGCCGCCTCCGAGCGGGCCGCGCTGGCGGTGTCGCTGCGGCTGGCGCTGGAGGATGCCGGGGCCACCTTCGTGAAGATGGGCCAGCTGCTCTCCACCCGCTACGACCTGCTGCCGCCCGAGTTCGTCGAGGAGCTGACCCGGCTGCAGCACCAGGTCGCCCCCGAGCCCTGGGACGAGATCCAGCAGGTGCTGGCCGAGGAGCTGGGCCGGCCGGTCTCCGAGGTGTTCGCCTCCTTCGACCGGGAGCCGCTGGCGGCCGGGTCGATCGCCCAGGTGCACCGGGCCGCCCTGCACTCCGGCGAGCGGGTGGTGGTGAAGGTGCAGCGCCCGGGCACGCGGGCCACCGTGCAGCAGGACCTCGACATCCTGTTCCGGATCAGCCGCAAGCTGGAGGAGCACACCGAGTGGGGCCGCAGCGTCGGCGCGCTGGAGCTGGCGGACGGCTTCGCCCGCTCGCTCCACGAAGAGCTGGACTTCCGCGTCGAGGCCCGCAACACGGCCGCCGTCCGGGCCGGGGCCGAGCGCTCCGACGCCCCCACCGGGGTGCTGCTGCCCGAGGTGCACGAGGAGCACTCCAGCCGACGGGTGCTGGTGCTGGCCTGGATGGACGGGGTGACCCTCGGCAGCGCCGGGGCCGCGCTGCCCGGCGACGAGGCGGACCGCGCCGCGCTGGCCCGGCAGCTGGTGGAGTGCGTGCTCCAACAGATCATGCTCGGCGGGGTGTTCCACGCCGACCCGCACCCCGGCAACATCATGCTGCTCCCGGACGGCCGGCTCGGGCTGCTCGACTTCGGCTCGGTCGGCCGGGTGGACCGGATGCTGCGCGCCTCGCTGCGCAACCTGCTGCTGGCCATCCACCGCAGCGACCCGGTGGCCCTGTGCGACGCGCTGCTCGAACTCGTCGACCGGGACGAGGAGATCGACGAGGCCCGGCTGGAGCGCGCTCTCGGCCGGTTCATGGCCCGGCACCTGACGCCGGGCGTGCGCCCCGACCGCGAGATGTTCGCCGACCTGTTCCTGCTGGTCGCCCGGCACGGCCTCACCTGCCCACCGGACATCGCCGCCGCGTTCCGCGCGCTGGCCACCCTGGAGGGCTCGACGGAACTGCTCGTCCCCGGCTTCGACATCGTCACCCAGGCGAAGGGCTTCGCCCGTGACCAGCTGCGGCGCAGGCTCACCCCGAAGGCGCTCGGCGAGGTCCTCGTCGAGGAGGCGCTGTCGCTCGCACCGATGCTGCGCCGGATGCCGCGCCGGCTGGAGCGGATCACCAACGCGCTGGAGCACGGGCGGCTCGGCGTGCAGGTGCGCCTGCTCGCCGACGAACGGGACCGCCGCTTCGTCCGCACCCTGGTGCACGAGGTGCTGCTCACCTTCCTCGGCGGCACCCTCGGCCTGATCGGGGTGCTGCTGGTCGGCACCTCCGGCGGTCCCGTCCTCGGGCACTCGCTCCAGCTCTTCCAGGTACTCGGCTACAACCTCCTGGTGATCAGCAGCGTGCTGGTGCTCCGGGTGGTGTTCTCGATCTTCCGCGCCCAGCGCTGACCCTCTCCCACCGTCCCCGACCAACTCCTGGAGTACCGATGACCGCAGTCGACCGAACCGTGCCGGCCACCGCCCGGCCGGCCACCTGGGCGGCACATGCCACCGCCCTGTGGTCCTTCGTGTTCGCCCTCTTCCACCTCTACTGGGCGCTCGGCGGCACCTTCGGCCTGGGCGACGGCGAGAACATCGACATGTCCAGCAGCCCCGGCTTCCTCGCCTACGACCTGGTGGTCACCGGGATGTGCCTCTGGGGCACGGTCGTCCCGCCGGCCCTGCTCCTCCCGGTGTGGCGGGAGCGCACGCTCGGTGCGGTCGGCAGGGTCGCGGCCGCGACCCGGGTGCGGACGGCCTGGCGGACGGGGGCGCCGCTGTGGACCGTGACGGCGAGCGCGTGGATCGCCGCCGTGCTGCTGGTGGTGCGCTGGGGACTCGGGATGCTGCCGCAGAGCATGACCGGGCAGACCAACGAGAAGGTGTTCGGGGTGGCGCAGCCGTCGGCCTACACGATCTGGTCGATGCGGGTGGTCGAGGGCTACTTCCTGCTCGGCGGGCTGCTGTTCGCGCTCGTCCTGGTCCAGTACTACCGGAAGTCGCGCGAGCGGGTGTGACACAGCGAGCGGCCGGTACCCCCCGACAGGGTACCGGCCGCTCGGCGCGTACGGGCTCAGCGCTCCGGGTGGAGGGTCACCGGCAGGGTGCTGTACCCGAACAGGAAGTTGGAGTAGACCCGGGCGGCCGGCCCGGCCTGCTCGATGCCGGCCACCTGCTCGCGCAGCGCTTCCAGCAGGGCCTTCAGCTCCTCGCGGCCGAGGAAGGCGCCCAGGCAGAAGTGCGGGCCGTAGCCGAAGGTCACGTGCTTGTTGGGGGTGCGGGCGAGGTCGAAGGTCCGCGGGTCGGCGAAGACCTCGTCGTCGAAGTTGGCGGAGGTGTTCCAGAGCGTCACGATGTCGCCCGCGGCGATCTGCCGGCCGCCGATCTCCAGGTCGACCAGGGCGCGCCGGCCGAAGTGCATGGCGGGCGTCGTCCAGCGCAGGATCTCCTCCGCCGCGCTCGCCACGCTCACCTGCCCGGCCTTGAACGCCCGCCACTGCTCGGGGTGCTGGGCGAAGGCGAGCACCGCACCGATGGAGGCCATCCGGCTGGACTCGTCGCCGCCGATGATCAGGCTGTAACAGTTGAAGATGATCTCGTCCTCGGACAGCGGCACCCCGTCCACCTCGCCGGTGGCGAGCGCGCTGATCACGTCGTCGCCGGGGTTGCGGCGGCGGGCCCGTGCGAGGTCGGAGAAGTAGAGCAGGATCTCGTTGCGGGCGAGCCACGCCTCCTCGGCGCTGCCGTCCGCGCTGTCGGCGCTGAGCACCTGCTTGTTCCAGTCCAGCAGCCGCTGGCGGTCCTGCGGGGGCACGGCCATCAGGTCGCAGATGGTGCCCATCGGGATGTGCTCGGCGACCTCGGCGGCGTAGTCGAAGGTGCCCTGGCCGAGCGCCCGGCCCAGCAGCTCGGTGGTGCGCAGCCGGACCTGGGCCACCACGTGGTCGAGGGCGCGCGGCGAGAAGGAGCGGAGCATCAGGTTGCGGATCGCCCGGTGCCGGGCGCCGTCGGTGACGGCGAGCATCTTGCCCCCGGCCGAGTCGCCGCCCTGGAGCAGGGTGGTCAGCACGTTGCCGCGCTCGGAGGTGAAGCGCTGGTTGTCCTTGTAGACGGCCAGCACGTCGTCGTACCTGGTCAGCGCCCAGAAGCTGGGCAACTGCGCGGTGGCGCGGTGCTGGTGGACGGGGCGCTCGGTGCGGAAGCGCCGCCAGAGGGCGTACAGGTCGGTGCCGACGAAGGTCCGCGGGTCGGTGAGGTCGACCGCGTCCAGGTCGAGGGCGTCGACGGCCTCGGCGGCGCTGAGGGCGTCCACGGCGCCGAGGGCGTCGAGGTCGACGGCCGACGGGGTGGCCACGGGTTCGGTGCTCGGTACGGTCATCACAGGTCTTTCCGAAGAGAAGGGCTTTCCGGTGGCTGCGAGCCAGTCAGCGCGGCCGGTTCCAGCCCGCGGCGGGCGGCTCGCAACCACTCCTGGCGGATCAGGCCGCTGGGCAGCCGGATCATCAGCCAGTACCGCCTGAAGCGCCGGCGGGTGGCCGGGTCGGTGCTCAGCACCCGGGTCTCGGTGGACAGTTCGCCGCCCGCGCAGTGGAAGTTGAAGGCCACCTTGTAGTGGCCGTCCTGGTCGAAGTCCCGGAAGGCGGCCCCGGGTCCGTCGCCGAGGTCGGCGGGCCCGCTGCCGCCGGTGGTGCGGACGGCGGCGCCGATGACCAGTTCGTCCGCCGAGCGGTGCAGCACGGCGAAGCCCCCGGAGAGCATGGACGCCAGGAACGGGCGCCCCGACTGGCCGCGCTTGGTGCCGAGGGTGCCGACGGTGGTGATCGCGTGGAACACCGGGACGTCCCGGAAGCGGACGGCCTCGACGGCGGCGATCGCCACCGCCGGGTCGGTCGTCGCCGGCACCGCGATCCGGTGCCGCTCGGTGTGGTCCCATTGCGGCAGCAGACGGTCCAACTCCACGATCCCACTCCTGTCCTGGTGGTGTTGTGCGGTGGCGCTCAGGCGGTGGCGGTGCCGTGGCCGAGCGGGCAGCCGGGGCCGGCCGACTCGGCGGCGGTGTCCTTGCGGACGTCGGACACTCCGGTGCGGGCCTCGTGCAGCTCGGGGAAGAACCACTGGTCCAGCGTCCGGCGCAGGAACTCCGCGCCCGCGCTGCCGCCGGTGCCCGGCCGCGAGCTGAGCGCGCGGACCACCAACAGCCAGTGCCGGTAGCGCCACTGGTGGAAGGCCGCGTCGAACTCCAGCAGGTCCTCGGCCAGTTCGCGCAGCTCGTCCGGGGCCAGGCCGGGGACGAACAGCGCCTCGGCGTCGAGCCCGTTGCGCTCCAGCAGCGCGGTGAAGGCATCGCGCAGCGAGGGCTCCTCGAAGCGCCGGTTCAGTCGCTCGCACTCGGCGGTGGTGGAGCCCGGCAGCGTCAGGTAGCGGCGCTCGCGCAGGCCGCAGATCATCTCCAGCTCGCGGAACTGCACCGACTGGAAGCCGCTGGACTCGCCCAGCACGCCACGGAACTCGTTGAAACCCTCGGGGGTCATGGTGCCCAGCACGTCCATCTGGACGACCCAGAGCCGGACCATCTCGCGCATCCGGCGCAGGCACCATCGGGCCGGGCCGGTGCGGCCCTGCTGGATCAGATCCCGCGCCCGCTCCAACTCGCGCAGCGCGCAGGCGAACCAGAGCTCGAAGGTCTGGTGGGTGACAATGAAGAGCAGTTCGTCGTGGGCCTCGGTGCGCGGGCGCTGCAGCTCCAGCAGGCCCGGCACCTCCAGATAGCCGCCGTAGCTGATCGGGGCCTCGGGCCCATCCGCCGGGCCCCGCTCCAGGCCGGCCGTCGGTTCGGTCATCATCTCGGTCATCGGACGTTCCTAGGTCTCACTCGGGTCTCAGGAGTCGTTCAACGGGCTGCGGCAGTGCGGTACTTGCGCACTGCCAGCGGTGCCACCAGGGCGAACAGCACGGCCATCCACAGCAGGCTCAGCAGCACCGGGTGCTGCACCGGGAAGGAGCCGGAAGCGGTGGCCTGCGGGTTGCCCCACAGGTCGCGGCAGCCGCCGACCACCGCGCTCAGCGGGTTCCACTCGGCCGCCACGGCCAGCCAGTGCGGCAGTCCGGTGAGCGGGATGAAGGCACTGGACAGGAACATCACCGGCATCAGCAGCACCGAGGGCACCCCCGAAGCGGTCTCGGCGTTGCCGGTCGACAGGCCGATCAGCGCGCCGACCCAGGCCATCACGAAACCGAACAGCAGCAGCAGGCCGAAGCCGGCCAGCACCGACAGGACGCCGGTGTGGGTGCGCCAGCCGATCAGCAGTCCGACCATCGCCATCGCCAGGCAGCTCAGAGCACGCAGCGCGGTGTCCCCGACCGTGCGGCCGATCAGCACCGCCGCGCCGGACATCGGCAGCGAGCGGAACCGGTCGGTCAGGCCGTTGCGCAGGTCCTCGACGGTGCCGACCGCCGTGTTGGGCACCGCCGACATCACGCCCTGGGTGAAGATCCCGGCCATGATGAACTCATGGTAGCCGCCGCCCGGGACGTCGATCACGCTGCCGAACAGCACGCCGAACAGCAGCGCGAAGACCATCGGCAGCAGGATCGCGCTGACCAGCTTGCCGGGCATCCGGATCAGGTGCCGCAAGTGCCGCTCGACGCAGACCGTGCCCTCGACGAGTACGCCTGTCATGCCAGGCTCCGTTCCTTGAGTTCCGTGAGTTCCGTGGGCTCGTTCGGCTCAGCGGCGGGCCGGCCGCCCTGGCCTGTGAGGGTGAGGAACACCTCGTCCAGCGATGGCCGGCGCAGCGCGAAGTCCACCACCTCGATCCCGCGCCGCTCCAACTCGGCGGCGGCGGTTGCCAGACCGGAGTTCGCGGCGGTGAGCCGGGCGGACACGAAGCGCCCGTCCTCCGAGAGCGCCGGGACGGAGCCCGGCAGCGCGGCAAGCACCTCGGTGACAGCCGGCAGCTGCGCCGGGTCCACCGGGCGCACCTCCAGCCGCTCGCCGCCGACCCGGCGCTTCAGCTCGTCCGAGGTGCCCTCGGCGATGACCTGCCCGGAGTCCACCACCACGATCCGGTCGGCCAGTTGGTCGGCCTCCTCCAGGTACTGGGTGGTGAGCAGGATGGTAACGCCGGCCGCCACCTGCTCGCGGATCATCGCCCACAGGGCGAGCCGGCTGGCCGGGTCCAGGCCGGTGGTGGGCTCGTCCAGGAAGAGCACCGCCGGGTCGGCCACCAGGCTGGCGGCCAGGTCGAGCCGGCGGCGCATGCCGCCGGAGTAGGTGCCGGCCCGCCGGTCGGCGGCCTCGCCCAGGTCGAAGCGCTCCAGCAGTTCGGCGGCCCGCCGGCCGGCCGCGCGCCGGTCCAGTCGCTGCAGCATGCCGACCATCCGCAGGTTCTCCCGGCCGGTCAACTGCTCGTCCACGGCGGCGTACTGGCCGGTCAGGCCGATGCTGCGCTGGACGTCCCGGCGCTGGGTGCGGACGTCGTAGCCGGCCACCTCGGCGGTGCCCTCGTCCGCGTCCAGCAAGGTGGCCAGGATCCGTACGGTGGTGGTCTTGCCCGCACCGTTCGGGCCGAGCACGCCGAGCACGGTGCCGGCCGGGACACACAGGTCCACCCCGTTCAGCGCCTGGTGGTCACCGTACCGCTTGCGCAGGCCGGCCGCCCTGATCGCTGTCTCCATGCCTCAACTCCTGTTGTTCGTCGGAAGGTTCAGTGGCTACTGCGGTGAAGCCGCGCGGCGAGCGTGCGGCCGATCGCGGCGAGCGGGCCGGGCGCGGTCATCGCGTCGTGCGGGCAGGCGACCTCGACCAGTTCGAACTCCCCCGTCAGGTAAGGCTGCCAGGACTCGACGGCGGGCGCGTCCGCGTCCCGGCCCTCAGTGGCGAAGAAGTACAGGACGTCCCCCCGGAAGACGGCGGGGCGCACCGCGTCGGCCAGTCGGCCGTTGTTCGCCGCGACCCGCTCGATCGCCGCGACGTGCCGGGCCTCGATGCCGGGCAGTGCACTCGCGCCCAGCAGTTCGGCGGCCTGCGCGTGGCTCAGCTCGCCCTCCGGCGCCGGGGATCCGGTCAGGCCTACCAGTTCGCGGCGGAACGCGGCGCCGTCGTGCTCGACGTGTTCCCTGCCGTGCGGGTAGGCGTCCAGCAGGGTGAGCAGAGCGACCCGCTCTCCGGCTGCTTCCAGCCTGGCGGCGATCGCCTGGGCCACCACGCCGCCGAAGGACCAGCCGAGCAGGTGGTACGGCCCCTCGGGCTGGACGGCCCGGATCCGCGCCAGGTACTCCTCGGCCATCTCCTCGACGCTCGCCGGGAGCCGGTCGTCGTCGCCGCGCAGGCCGCGGGCCTGCAGGGCGTACAGCGGGCGGTCGTCCAGGCTGCGGGCGAGGCCGGAGTAGACCCAGCCGATGCCGAGGCCGGGGTGGACACAGAACAGCGGAGGCCGGCTGCCGCCGGCGCGCAGCGGCAGCAGCACGTCGAGCGTGTCGTCGAAGCGGTCCCCGGTGGCGCGGTCGGCCAGCCGTTCGGCGAGCCGGGCGACGGTGGGCGCCTCGAACAGGCTGCGGATGGTCAGTTCGGCGCCCAGGGTCTCGCGGATCCGCCCGGCCAGGCGGGTGATCAGCAGGGAGTGCCCGCCGAGGTCGAAGAAGTTGTCGTCGATGCCGAGCCCGGTGACGCCGAGCACTTCGGCGAACAGGGCGAGCAGCTGCCGCTCGCGCTCGTCGCGCGGGGCGCGGCCGGCGGCGGCGGGGCCGAACTCCGGTGCGGGCAGGGCGGATCGGTCGATCTTGCCGTGGCTGCTGAGCGGCAGCCGGTCGAGCACGACCACGGCGGCCGGGACCATGTAGTCCGGCAGCAGGGCGGCCAGGTGGGCGCGCAGCTGGGCGGGTTCGGCCTCGGCGCCCTCGGCGGGCACCGCGTAGGCGACCAACCGCTGGTCGCCGGTCGGGGCGTCCTCGGCGGAGCGGGACGTGTCCTCGCGCAGCACGGCGGTCGCCCGGACCACGTCCGGGTGGCCGGCCAGCACGGCCTCGATCTCGCCGAGTTCGATCCGGTGGCCGCGCAGCTTGACCTGGTCGTCGGCCCGGCCGAGGTGAACCAGCCGGCCGTCCGCCGTCCAGCGGGCGAGGTCGCCGGTGCGGTACATCCGGGCGCCGGCCGGGCCGTACGGGTCGGCGGTGAAGCGCTCGGCGGTCAGGGCGGGGCGGCCCAGGTAGCCGCGGGCCAGGCTCGCCCCGGCAATGTACAGCTCGCCGGGCACGCCGGGCGGCACCGGGCGCAGCGTGGCGTCCAGCACGTAGGCGCGGGTGTTGGGGAAGGGGCGGCCGATCGGGACGGGGCCGGCCGGCAGCGGCTGCCCGGGCTCGATCCGGTGCTCGGTGCAGTTGACGGTGGCCTCGGTCGGTCCGTAGACGTTGACCACGGTGGCCTGCGGGTGGCGCTCGCGCCAGGCTCGGACGGCCTCGCCGTACAGGGCCTCGCCGCCGAGCAGCAGTTCGCCGGTGGGCGAGAACGCGTCGGGCAGTTCGGCGAGCAGCGGCAGGTGGCTGGGGGTCGCCTTGAGGAAGGTGACCGGCTGGTCGGCCAGGGCCGCCTCGGTGGCGGCGTCCTCGGTGAGCGGGGCCAGGTGGACGGTGCCGCCGGTGACCAACGGGGTGTAGAGCGCGGTGACTGTCAGGTCGAAGGTGACCGGCGAGTGCAGCAGGGCGGCGCCGGCGGCGGCCGGGTAGGCGGTGGCGGCCCAGCCGAGGTAGTCGGCGACCGAGCGGTGCTCGACCACGACGCCCTTGGGCCGGCCGGTGGATCCGGAGGTGAAGATGACGTAGGCCGGGTGGCCGGGGTCGAGCGGCGCGCTGCGGTCCGCGTCGGTGAGGTCGACGGCCGACTGGGCAGCCGCCGGCCCGCGGAGCTCGTCAAGCAGCAACACCTCGATGCCGTCCGGCAGTTCGAAGCCCTCGCGGTCGGTCAGGAGCAGCTTGGGCATGGCGTCGGCGAGCACCTGGCGGGTGCGCTCGGCCGGGTGGTTCGGGTCGAGCGGCAGGTAGCCGGCGCCGCTCTTGAGCACCCCGAGCAGGGCGACGACCAGGTCGGCGCTGCGCGGCAGGGCGAGCGCGACCAGGGTGCCGGGGGCGGCGCCGCGCGCGACGAGCACCCGGGCGAGCCGGTTGGCGCGGGCGTTCAGCTCGACGTAGTCGAGCACGTCGGCGCCGGCCACCAGGGCGGTGGCCCCGGGAGTGCGGGCGACCTGGGCCTGGAACAGTTCCGGGACGGGCACCACCGGAACGGGCCGTTCGGCGCCGCTCCACTCGGTGAGCAGCTGCCGGCGCTCGTCCGGGCCGAGCAGGTCGATCCCGCCGATCGGCTGGTCCGGGGCCTCGGCGGCGGCAGTGAGCAGCCGAGCCAGCCGCTCGGTGAGCCGCTCGGCGGTGGCACGGTCGAACAGCTCGGTGTCGTACTGCAGGACGCCGTCGATGCCGGTCGGGGCCCCGGTCGCGGCGTCGAAGCGCTCGCCGAGGTGGGCGGCGAGGTCGAACTTGGCGCCCTGCTCGGCGGGCGTGTACGGCTCGGCGCGCAGCCCGGCCAGGTCAAGCGTGGCCTCGGTGTTGTTGTGGACGGTCAGCATCACCTGGAACAGCGGGTGCCGGGCGAGCGAACGGCGCGGGTTGAGCACCTCGACCAGCCGCTCGAACGGCAGGTCCTGGTGGGCGTAGGCGGCGAGGTCGGTGTCCCGGACCCGGTCGATCAGCTGGCGGAAGGTCGGGTCGCCCGAGGTGTCGGTGCGCAGCACCAGGGTGTTGACGAAGAAGCCGACCAGGTCGTCCAGGGCGTCGTCGGTGCGCCCGGCGATCGGGGTGCCGATCGGCAGGTCGTCTCCGGCGCCGTGGGCGCTGAGCAGGGCGGCGAGGCCGGCCTGCAGGACCATGAACATGCTGGCCCGGCCGTCCCGGGCGAGCCCGGCGAGGCGGGCGTGCAGCCTGGCGTCGAGCCGGAAGGCCACGCCGTCGCCGCGGTGGGCGGCGACCGCCGGGCGGGGCCGGTCGGTGGGCAGCCGCAGCTGGTCGGGCAGGCCGTCCAGGGTCCGGCGCCAGTGTGCGAGCTGCTTGGTGGCCTGGCTCTTCGGGTCGTCCTCGCTGCCGAGGGCGTGGCGCTGCCAGAGCGCGTAGTCGGCGTACTGGACGGGCAGCGGCCGGAAGCGCGGGGCCTCGCCCCGGCTGCGGGCCGCGTAGGCGATGGAGAGGTCGCGGGCGAGCGGGGCGATCGACCAGCCGTCGGTGGCGATGTGGTGGACGGTGAGCAGCAGCACGTGCTGCTCGGGGGCCAGCACGAACAGGTCGGCGCGCAGCGGCTGGTCGACGGAGAGGTCGAAGCCGCGGCCGGCGGACCGCTGGATCGCGGCTTCGAGGCCGTCCTCGGTGGTGCCGGTGACGGTCAGCGCGGGCCGGGCGTCCGCCGCGTCGAGGACGTGCTGGCGCGGTTCGCCGTCCCGGTCGGGGAAGACGGTGCGCAGGCTCTCGTGCCGCGCGGTGAGGTCGGCGAGGGCGGCCTCCAGCGCGGCGCGGTCGAGGGCACCGTGCAGCCGGACGGCCAGCGGGACGTTGTAGGTGGCGTCCGGGCCCTGCATCCGGTTGAGGAACCAGAGCCGGCGCTGCGCGAAGGACAGCGGGACGGCCTCGGGCCTGGGGCCCGCCTTCAGCGCGGCCCGGGCGCCACCGGCCGCGGCGACCCGCTCGGCGAGCCCGGCCACGCTGGGTGCCTCGAACAGGGCGCGGATGGGGAGTTCGACGCCGAGGTCGGAGCGGACCCGGCTGACCAGCCGGGTGGCGAGCAGCGAGTGCCCGCCGAGCTCGAAGAAGCTCTGGTCGACGCCGACCGAGGGCAGGCCCAGGATCTCGGCGAAGAGCGCGCACAGCGCCTCCTCCTCGGGGCCCTGCGGCTCGCGGCCGGCGGGCTCGCCGGCGAGTTCGGGGGCAGGCAGGGCCTTGCGGTCGACCTTGCCGTTGGGCATCAGCGGGAATTCGTCGAGCACCACGAAGGCTGACGGGACCATGAACTCCGGCAGCTTGGCGCCCAGGTACTCCCGCAGCTCGTCCACGGCGACGGTCTGCCGCTCGGCGGCCACCAGGTAGGCGACGACGCGCTTGTCGCCGGGCTCGTCCTCGCGCACGACCACAGCGGCGTGACCGACCGCGGCGTGCAGGCCGAGGACGGACTCGATCTCGCCGAGCTCGATCCGGAAGCCCCGGACCTTCACCTGGTCGTCGGCGCGGCCGGCGAACTCCAGCTGCCCGTCGGCGCGCCAGCGGCCGAGGTCGCCGGAGCGGTAGAGCCGGGCGCCGGGCGGGCCGTACGGGTCGGCGACGAAGCGCTCGGCGGTCAGGCCGGGACGCTTGAGGTAGCCGCGGGCCAGGCCCTCGCCGGCGATGTACATCTCGCCGGCCACGCCGGGCGGCACCGGACGCAGTGCGCGGTCGAGCACGTACACCCGGGAGTTGGCGAACGGACGGCCGATCGGCGGGGTGCCGCCGGGGGTGAGGGCGGTGCTCATGGTGGCGCCGACGGTGGTCTCGGTGGGGCCGTAGCCGTTGAGCAGTCGGCGGCCGGGCGACCAGCGCGCGACCAGTTCGGGGGTGCAGGCGTCGCCGGTGGAGACCAGAGTGGCGCCGGCCAGCACCTCGTCACCGGTCGGCAGCGCGGCGAGCGCGACCGGCGGCAGGGTGGCGTGGGTGACGGCGTGCCGGCGGACGAGCTCGGCCAGCGGCTCGCCGGGCAGCACGTCGTCGGCGCTGCCGAGGACGAGGGCGGCGCCGGAGAGCAGGCCCATCGAGATGTCCCAGAAACCGGCGTCGAAGCTGACCGAGGCGAACTGCAGCACCCGGCTGCCAGGCCCGGCCTGGACGGCCTCGGCCTGGGTGGTGACCAGGCTGGCCAGGCCCCGGTGCGGGACGACGACGCCCTTGGGGCGGCCGGTGGAGCCGGAGGTGTAGATGACGTACACCGGGTTGGCCAGGTGCAGCGGGGCGATGCGGTCGGCGTCGGTCGGGTCGCTCGCCGGGCGAGCGGCCAGGGCGGCGAGGGTGGCCGGGTCGTCCAGGACGACGCTCGGCACCTCGGCGCCGGCCGCGCCGAGCAGTTCGGCGGTGGCGGCGGTGGCGAGACCGAGCACCGGCCGGGCGTCGGCAAGCATGAAGGCCAGCCGGTCGGCCGGGTACTGCGGGTCGAGCGGCAGGTAGGCGGCGCCGGCCTTGGCGACGGCCCACAGGGCGACGATCAGCTCCACCGATCGGGGCACCGCGGCGGCGACGAACTGCTCCGGGCCGACCCCGGCCGCGATCAGGTGGTGGGCCAGCCGGTTGGCGCGTTCGTTGAGCTCGCCGTACGAGACCACGGTGTCCCCGAACAGCAGCGCGGGCGCGTCCGGGTCGGCGGCGGCACGGGCCTGGAACAGCTCGGGCAGGGTGGCCGGAGCCACCTCGCGGGCGCTGTCGTTCCAGTCGGTCAGCAGCCGGCGGCGCTCCCCGGCGGAGAGCACGTCGAGCCGGCCGATCGGCTGCTCCGGGTCGGCGGCGATGGCGGCCAGCAGCCGCAGCAGCCGGTCGAGCACGGCCTGCGCCTCGTCCTCGCCGAACAGGTCGGGGGCGTAGCACAGCCGCAGGTGCAGGTCCTCGCCCATCAGGCCGGCGGCCAGGTTCAGCGGGTAGTGCGCGCCGTCGCGTCCGTCCACGCCGGAGAACCGGACGCCGGCCACCTCGAGGTGCTCGGTGGTCGGGTCCACCGGGTAGTTCTGGTACACCAGCGTGGTGTCGAACAGCTCGCCGTGCCCGGCGAGTTGCTGCACGTCGGTGAGGCTGACGTGCTGGTGGGCGAGCAGTTCGCTCTGCTCGGCCTGCAGCCGGGTGAGCGCGCCCAGCAGGGAGTCGCCGGCCCGCAGCCGGACCCGCACCGGCAGGGTGTTGATGAACAGGCCGACCATGGTGTCGACCTCGGGGATCTCCGGCGGGCGGCCGGAGACGATCGCGCCGAACACCACGTCCTCGCGGCCGGTCAGCACACTCAGCAGCAAGCCCCAGGCGCCCTGGACGACGGTGTTGAGGGTGAGGCCGTGGCTGCGGGCGAGCGCCTGCAGGCCGGTGGCGACCTCGGTGGGCACCTGGTGGCGCAGCCAGCCGGGGCGCACCATGGCGCGGCCGCGGGTGGCGGGCGCGACCAGGGTCGGCTCGTCGATCTCGGCCAGCGCGATGCGCCAGGCCCGCTCGGCGGCGTCGGCGTCCTGGTCGGCCAGCCAGGCGAGGTAGTCGCGGTACGGCGTGACCGGGGCCAGCACCGAGGCGTCGCCCCGGCTGCCGTACAGCTCGAACAGCTCCCGGATCAGCACCGGCACCGACCAGCCGTCCATCAGGATGTGGTGCTTGGTCAGCATCAGCCGGAACCGCTCGGGAGCCAGCCGCAGGACGGTGAAGCGCATCAGCGGCGGGCGGGTCAGGTCGAACGGGCGGGCCTGGTCCTCGTCGGCGAGCCGGGCCAGCTCGGCCTCCTGGCGCTGCGGGTCCAGGGCGCTGAGGTCGATCTGCTCCCACGGCACGGCGACCTTGCGGTGCACCAGCTGGACGGGCTTGCTCACCTTGTCGCTGCGGAAGCCGACCCGCAGGTTGGCGTGCCGCTCCAGCAGGGTGCGGGCGGCCAGGCGCAGGGCGCGGGTGTCCAGCGGGCCCTGGAGGTCCAGCAGCAGCTGGTGGACGTAGAGGTCGGGGCCGTCCTGGTCGTAGAGGGCCTGGAAGAGCATGCCCTCCTGGAGCGGGGAGAGCGGGAGGATGTCCTCGACGGCGGACTTCTTCGCGCCGCTGCTCCGGCGGGTGTTGGTGCCGGGGTTCTGCACGCCGGACTCGGTCACTTTGCGGTCTCCCATTCGTCCTCGAAGTCGTCCTCGACCTCGTCCTCGTCCAGCTCGTCGGTGAAGTCCTGGTCGAACTCCGCCGCGAAACCGTCCAGTTCGTCCTGGCTCAGCGAGACCAGGGAGAGATCGGACGGGGTGAAGCCGCCGCTCTCGGGGCGTTCGGCGTGTGCGGCCAGGGCACGCACGGCCCGGCTGAAGCAGTCGGCCAGTTCGGCCACGTCCTGTTCGCGCAGCAGGGTCTGCGGCCAGGACCAGACGAGCAGCAGTCGCGGCCCGTCCGGGTGGTCCTCGGTGAGCGCGTTGACGGCGAGCGCGTGCGTCATCGGCGTCTCCGGCTCGGGCCGGCCGCCGGACAGGTCGGCGCCGCCGACCATGCCCTCCTCGGCCACCGGGGTCCACGGCTCGGCGGTGGCACCGGCGGCCGCCGGGGTGCGGCCGAGGTAGTTGAAACTGATCTGCGGGCCGAGGAGTTCGGCCAGCGAGTCCCGGGTGTCGTGGTTGAGGTGGCGCAGCAGCCCGTAGCCGAGACCGTGGTCGGGCAGGGCTCGCAGCTGCTCCTTGACCAGCTTCAGCGCCTGGCCGACGCCCGGGCCGCCGTCCGCGACCTGCGCGAGGTCGACGCCGTCGACGTCCAGCCGCACCGGGTGCAGGCTGGTGAACCAGCCGACCGTGCGGGACAGGTCCACGCCCGGGACGACGTCCTCTCGGCCGTGACCCTCCAGGTCGACCAGGACGGCGGTCTCGTCCTCCTCTCCCCGGGCCGCCCGCCAGTCGGCGGCGGCCAGGGCGAGCGCGGTCAGCAGCACGTCGTTGACGCCGGCGTGGTAGGCGGCGGGCAGCGTGGTGAGCAGCGGGGTGACGTGCTCGGCGGGCTCGGTCCGGGTGAGGAAGCGCATGGTGCCCAGCACGTCCTGGCCCGGGTCCAGCGGGCGGTCGCCGAGCAGGGCGTCCGGGATGTCCAGCATCTCCTCCCACAGGGCGAGTTCGGCGACCCGCTCGGGCTTGTGGGCGAGCTCGACCAGGTGCTCGGCCCAGCGGCGCAGGGAGGTGCCGGTGGGCTGCAGCTGCGGCTCCCGGCCGGCGACGCGCGCCGCGCAGGCGGCGGCCAGGTCGGGGACCAGGATCTGCCAGGAGACGTTGTCGATCACCAGGTGGTGGGCGACCAGCAGCAGTCGGCCGGTGTCGCCGGGGCCGGCGTCGAACCAGACCGCCTGGAGCATGGCGCCGTCATCCGGGGAGATTCGGGCCCAGGCGGCCTCGCTCTCGGCGGAGGTCAGGGCGCGCAGCTCGTCCGCGTCCAGGCCGCTCGTGTCGACCCGCCGGACACAGCCGGCCGCGTCGACGGCGCCGCGCTCGGGGACGGTCAGGCGCCACTGGCCGGTGTCGCGGATCAACCGCAGGCGCAGCGCGTCGTGGTGGTCCAGCACGGCCTGGAGGGCGGCGGTCAGGTGCTCCTCGGTCAGCTCGGCCGGGGCGTGCAGCAGGGTCGACTGGTTGAACCGGCCGATCGGGCCGCCGCGTTCGCGCAGCCAGTGCACGGTCGGGGTGAGCGGTACCTCGCCGATGCCGTCGTCCGGGCCGTCGCTGACCACCTGGTCGAGGCTGCCCGCGACGGCGGCGAGGGCGGCGACGGTCTTGCGTTCGAAGACCTGGCGCGGGGTGATCACCAGGCCGGCCTTGCGGGCGCGGCTGACCAGCTGGATGGAGACGATGCTGTCGCCGCCCAGGTCGAAGAAGCTGTCGTGGACGCCGACCTTCTCCAGGCCGAGGAGTCCGGCGAACAGCTCCGCGAGGGTCGCCTCGCGGTCGCTGCGGGCCTCGCCGCCGGTGGTGGCGGTGGACAGGTCGGGGGCCGGCAGGGCCTTGCGGTCCAGCTTGCCGTTCGGGGTCTGCGGGAAGGCGTCCAGCACGACGACGGCTGCGGGGACCATGTAGTCGGGCAGCGACTCGCCGACGCGCGAGCGAAGTTCGGCGGGTACGGGCTCGGCGCCCTCGCTCGGGACGACGTAGCCGACGAGCTGACGCACGCCCGGCTGGTCCTCGCGCACGACGACGGCCACCTGGCCGACACCCTCCTGCGCGGCCAGCGCCGCTTCCACCTCGCCGAGCTCGATCCGGAAGCCGCGCACCTTCACCTGGTCGTCGGCGCGGCCGACGTACACGAGTTGGCCGTCCGCGCCCCAGCGGGCGAGGTCGCCGGTGCGGTACATCCGGGCACCGGCCGGGCCGTACGGGTCGGCGACGAAGCACTGGGCGGACAGGTCGGGCCGGTTCAGGTAGCCGCGGGCCAGGCTCGGGCCGGCGATGAACAGCTCGCCGACCACGCCGGGCGCCACCGGGCGCAGCGCCGGGTCCAGCACGTACAGACGGGAGTTGAACACCGGCGTGCCGATCGGCGGTGCGACGGCTCCGCCGAGGGCGCCGCTCATCGAGGCGCAGACGGTGGACTCGGTCGGGCCGTAGGCGTTCACCAGCCGGCGGCCGGGCGACCAGCGGCCGACGACCTCGCCGGACAGGGCCTCACCGGCGGAGACCAGCGTGCCGCCGGGCAGCAGCCGCGCCTCGGGCTCCATCGCGGCGAGGACCACGGGCGGGATCGTCGCGTGGGTGACGCCGAACTCCGCGAGCGTTCCGGTCAGTTCCTCGCCGGCGGCGAGCCGCTCGGCGGGGACGACGACCAGGGCCGCGCCCGAGAGCAGGCCCATGCACAGCTCCCAGAAGGCCGCGTCGAAGCTCGGCGAGGCGAACTGCAGGACGCGCGAGCCGTCGCCTACCTCGAAGCGCTCGACCTGGGTGGCGAGCAGGCTCGCGACACCCGAGTGCGAGACCACGACACCCTTGGGGCGGCCGGTCGAGCCGGAGGTGTAGATCAGGTAGGCCGGGTTCGACAGTCGCGCGGGGCTGTCGAGTTCGGCACCCGACCGGGCTGCCACCGCTTCGACGACCGCCGGATCGTCCAGCACGACGACCGGACGGCCCTCGGGTACCCGGTCGGCCACGTCGGAGCGGGTGAGGACGAGCAGCGGCTGCGCGTCGTCCA